>JBEBHW010000376.1:0-4417 GCA_040081145.1 Burkholderiaceae bacterium | reverse complement strand
GCACCGATCGAACGCGTCGAGAACTGAGGATTACCCTGAGAACAATCGGCGGTAAAGTGGCAGCAGTTTGGATCGAATTCGGCGCAGCAAACTCACCTTGCTGCGGCTCGGCCGCCACGTAGACGGGCTCGCACGCAGGCTTGGTCTTCGGCTCAGGAACAGGTTTGCAACCAAGGTCGGCCGACGATGAAGAAGCAAGCGGTCTCGCAACAAGCAATCGTCTTCGCGATCTTTGTCTTGATGCTGCTCGGGTTCTCGGTATTCCTGCCCGGCTTCCTGAACGGCCCGAACCTGCTCGGACTGCTGCAAAACGTCGCGATCCTGGGCATCTTGGGTCTGGGCATGGCAGTGATCGTGATCGGCCGGGGCATCGACATTTCGATGGTCGCGGTGCTCGCCGTGCCCTCGGGGCTGATTCTGCAAATGGTGCAAGACGGGCACTCGGTGCCTGCGGCGTTTCTCGCCGCGCTCGCGCTCGCGCTCGTGTTCGGCCTGCTCAACGGCTGGTTGATCGCCTACGCCGAGGTGCCGTCGTTGTTCACGACGCTCGCCTCCGGCCTGTTCCTCGCGGGCCTGGGCCAGGTCGCGTTCTTTCGCCTGGACATCGTGCAATGGAGCCCGTCGCTCGATGCGCTGTCGTGGGTGGGACGCGGCACGCTGCTCGGTGTGCCCATGCCGGTGATCATGTTCGGTGCGGTCGCGGTTCTGCTGTCGCTGTTTCTGCGGCGCACGCGCTTGGGGTTTTACATCTACGCGATCGGCGACAACCCGTTTGGCGCGCGCACCACGGGCATCCCGACGCGCCCGGTGATCGTGCTGCAGTACGTGCTCGCCGCGCTGATCGGCGCGTTTGCCGGAATGGTGATGGCGGCGTCGGTGAACAGCATGCCCACGCGCATCTACAACTCGACGCTGATCTACGACGTGATCCTCGTCGTCGTGCTCGGCGGCATCGGCCTGTCGGGCGGGCGCGGCGGGGTGCGCAACGTGATCATCGGCACCTTGCTGATCGGCACGCTGCTCAACGGCATGACGATCATGGACGTCTCGTACTCGGCGCAGAACCTGATCAAGGGCGTGGTGCTGCTCATCGCGATCCTGATCGACTCCTTCGTCAACCCACGCAACGAAGAAACTGCCCAACAGGGCGACATTTGAGGCCGTCATGTTGCGCGGCGGCCGGCCTTTTTTCCCTCGATTACAACCACCTGGAGACACGCATGAAACCCAATTCCCCACGGCGCCTGATTCAGGGCGCTTTGTCCGCCGTCGCGCTGACGCTCGGCTGCACCGCCACGCAAGCCGCTTTTGCGCAAGGCAAGGGCATTGACGAGCCGTTCCGCGCCGCTTACAAGAAAACGCTTGCCGGCAAGACCGTCGCCTACGTTCCCGTCGCGATGGGCTTCGACCTGGCGCAAGGCTGGCTCGAAGGCCTGAAGAAGGAACTCGAGCCGCTGGGCGTGAAGATCGTGCCGCGCGATCCGAACTGGAGCACGAGCGCCGGCGCGCAGGCGATCACGACGCTGATCGGCGAGAAGCCCGACGTCATCGTCGTGCACAACCCCGACGTGCAGACCTACGCCAAGCTGCTGCAAAAGGCCGAGGAGTCGGGAATCCAGATCGTGCAGATCAACATGCGCTCCAACTACCAGTCGGTCGTGTTTGTCGGCGCCGACTGGGTCGACGTGGGCGAGAAGGCGACGACCGCCGTCATCGATTCGTGCAAAGGCAAGTCGAACAAGATTGCCATCGTGCAGGGTGCGCTCTCGGCTGCAGCGAGCGCCTACACGCTGAAGGGCGTGGAAAACATTCTGGCCAAGCACGCCGAGATCAAGGTCGTCTCCAGTCAGGCCGCCGATTGGGACGCTGCCAAGGCCAAGGGAATCACGCAGACCGTTCTCAAACAGCACCCTGACCTGTGCGGCATCGTCGGCTTCTGGGACGGCATGGACAGCGGCACGGCAGCGGCGATCAAGGAAGCCGGTCTGACGGGCAAGGTGTTTCTCGCGACCTCGGGCGGCGGCGAACAAAAAGGCGCGTGCGACCAGGTCAAGTCAGGCGCGTTCGACCTGAACCTGAGCTACGACGTGCCCACGCAGGCGAGCAACATGGCGGCGTCGATCAAGTGGCTGCTGCAAAACCCGGGCAAGACGGGCACCGCGAAGGGCTCGATCTACACGACGCTGATCCCGATCACGAAGGCGAACGCGGGCAACGACGGCGTGTGCTGGAAGCTCGGCAAGACCTGACGCACTCCCTCCCGCCTGCCCCCGGCAACGTGCCGGGGCCGCGGGTCCCTTCGCGCTGAAGAGCCTTGCCCCATGGATCAAACGCTGACTCATCCCCAACCGAAAGTCGGTGGCGCAGCGCCGCGCGCTGCGGAAAATTGGGGCGCCACGCTGACGCGCTGGCGCTACACGTATTGGCCGGACCATGTGCTCGGCGAGATCCTCTCCAAGCGCTGGATGGAAACCGCGATCCCCGTGATCGTGCTCGCTCTCGTCGCCTTCGCTCTCGCGCAGGCGATTCCCAACTTCCTGAGCGCAGGGGCGCTGGCCGACACCGGGCGCCAGGCCGGCGAGATCGGCTTCATCGTGTTCGGCATGGGCCTGGTGATGATCGTCGGCGGCATCGACTTGTCGGTGGGCTCGATGTTCGCGCTGACGAACTTCTGCGCGCTGTATTTCATGCACGTGCTGAAATGGCCCGTCGCCGGCGCGGTGGTCATGACGCTGCTGTTCGGCGCAGTGCTCGGCGCGGTGAACGGCGTGCTGATCGGCTACTTTCGCCTGCGCGCCTTTTTGACGACGCTGATCACGTTGATCATCTATCGGGCCCTGTATGACCTGCTCACCGCCGAACACGCGACGGCAATCGCCGGCGGCCTGCCCGACTCCAAGGTCTGGGACTTCATCGGCAGCGGCGATTGGCTGGGCGTTCCCACCGTCGTGTTCGCCTACGCGGTCGCCGCGATCTTCGGCCACATTTTCCTGACGCGTCTGCGCCCGGGTTGGCACATCACTGCCATCGGCGGCTCGCGCCGCTCGGCGTACAACACCGGCATCGCAGTGCGGCGCACGGTGGCGATGTGTTACGTCGCGTGCGGCGTCTTGACCGCCGTGGGCGGCATCTTCTTCGCCTCGCGCCTGGCGACAGCCGGCGGCGACATCGGCGTGAGCTTGGAAGTGACGGTGCTCACGGCGGCCGTGCTCGGCGGCATCAGTCTGGGCGGTGGCAAGGGCTCGGTGATGAAGGCGCTGGTCGGCACGCTGATCGTGCTGCTCATCATCAACGGCATGACGACGATGTCGCTGTCCGGCGGCTACAACCGCATGGTGCTCGCCGGCATTCTGCTGCTCGCCGCGGTGATCGACATCCGCTGGCTGAAGAACCGGCACCGCATTGTGAACAAAGTCTACGTCAGCCCGACCTACCACGCGATGGGGGAGCTGCCCTCCACCGCGCCGGATTGCGGAACGACGTGGGCTTTGAACGACAAGCTGCGCGCCGTGAAAGTGATTGGCCTGGGCCGCATCGAAGGCCCGGAAGACGTGATCCTGGACCGCGACAACAACCTCTACGCAGGCTCGCGGCACGGCGACATCATTCGTTTCTTCCCGCCCGAGTACGAGCGCATGGAAATTTATGCGCACATCGGCGGCACGCCGCTGGGCATGGCGTTCGACCGCAACGACAACCTCTACGTGTGCATCGGCGGCATGGGCCTTTACCGTGTCACGCCGGATCGCAAGGTCGAAAAAGTCACCGACGAGACGAACCGCAGTTTTCATTCGGTGAACGACGACAGCCGCCTGCGCCTGGCCGACGACCTGGACATCACCGACGACGGCCGCATCTATTTCTCCGAAGCCACGGTGCGCTACGAGATGCACGAGTGGGCGACCGACGGCCTGGAAGCGCGCGGCAACGGCCGCATCATTTGCTACGACACGAACACCGGCAAGACGCACACGGTGATTCGCGACTTGAAGTTCCCCAACGGCGTGTGCATCGCCAGCGACGGAAAGTCCTTCCTCTTCGCCGAGACCTGGGGCTGCACCGTCAAACGCTACTGGTTCGACGGCCCGAAGACCGGGCAGACCGAAATGGTGCTCGACAACCTGCCGGGTTTTCCCGACAACATCAACAACTCGTCGGATGGGCACTACTGGATGTCGCTCGTCGGCATGCGCTGCCCGGCGCTGGACCTGGCGTGGAAGATGCCGGGATTCCGGCGCCGCATGGCCAAACGCGTGCCGCGCGACGAATGGCTGTTCCCGAACATCAACACCGGCTGCGTGCTCAAGTTCAACGAACAAGGCGAAGTGCTCGAGACGCTGTGGGACCTGGGCGGCGAGAACCACCCGATGATCACGTCGATGCGCGAGCACCGCGGCCACCTGTACCTCGGCGGCAT
>JBEBHW010000375.1:0-4421 GCA_040081145.1 Burkholderiaceae bacterium | reverse complement strand
ACGTTGCCGACGAGCTTCAGCGGCGCGGCGACGAAGTACATCGCGATGGCCGTGATCACGTGCGGAATGATGATGGGCAGCAGCATGAACGAGAGCAGCAGCTTCTTCGCCCGCATGTCGCCACGCACGAAGGCGTAGGCCGCGAAGAACCCGAGCACGGTGGCGATCATGCAGGCGATTGCCGCGATCAGCACGCTCGACCCCAGTGCCTTTTGCCAACGCGGATCGCCGAAGAAGGCAGCGAACCAGCGCAGCGAATACTGCTCGGGCGGGAACTTCACGAACCCCTGGTGGGCGAACGCGAGCGCGAGCACGATGACGATGGGCAGCATCAGCACGACGCAGGCCACGCTGACGTAAACGTTCAGGCTGCGGGCGACCGGCGTGCTTGACATCGCCTCAGGCACCCATCATGCGACGCACGTCGGTGACGCGGTAGTAGACGCCGTACAGCACCAAGGTCGCCAGGAGCAGGAGCAGCGACATGACGGCGGCGTCCACCCAGTTGAACAGGATCTCGACCGAGCGCTCGATGAGCATCGCGATCATCACGTCCTGCGGCCCACCCATCAACGCCGGCGTGATGAAGAAGCCGATCGCCAGGATGAACACAATCAGAGAGCCCGAGATCACCCCGTGCAGGCTCAACGGAAAGTAGATTCTCGTGAAACAGAAGAAGCTGCTTCCGCCCAGACCCCGGGCGGCGCGCATCAGGCTCGGGTCGATGGCTTTCATCGTCGCGTAGAGCGTCAGCACCATATAGGGCAAGAGCACATAGACCATGCCGATCAACACGCCCGTCTTGGTGTAGAGCAGCGCCAGCGGCTCGTCGACGACGCCGAGGTAAAGCAAGGCCTGGTTCACCAGGCCGTTTCGACCGAGCAACACCATCCACGAATAGGTGCGCACAATGATGCTGGTGAAATACGGCACGACGATGCAGAACAGCACCAGCGTGAAGCGCAAGCCCTGCTGGTTCGCCATGTAGTAGGCGATCGGGTAGCTGATCAGCAGCACGAGCAGCGTAACGAGCAGCGAGATCCAGTTGGTCGAAGTGAGTGCCGTCACCACCGCCTTGGTGCTGACGATGCCCCAGGCCTGGGCGAGCATTTCGGCCGGGGTGCCCATGCCCAGCAGCGTCTGAATGAAGAACCACGCCAGCGGAGCGACGAATACGAGCGCCAGCAGCAGCACCGCCGGCAGGATGAACACGTTGGCGTGCCCGAACTTGCGCAGTGCGTTCGTGCTCATCGCTGCAAGATCACGCTGTCCGCCGCTCGCCACGTGAGCAGCACGTTCTCGCCGGTGCGGCGTGCCAGCCCGCCGCTCGCGTTTTGCACGTCCACCGTCACCCGGATCCCGGGTTCGATTTCCACCACGTGGCGCAAGATGTTGCCGAGGAACGAGGTTTGCACGAGGCACCCCGCCGAACAGTTGAACGAGGCATCCGCAGCAGATTGCGAGCCCACCGGCCCGAGCGTCACGCGCTCCGGCCGCACGAACAGGTTGGCCTGCACTGCGGGCTGCAAGCCCTCGCCGACCCGGGCGCGCAATACGAGACCGGCCGCCGTGCGCAGCACTGCAAAGCCTTCGTGCGCGTCCTGCAGCGTGCCTTCGATCAGATTCGCTTCACCGAGGAAGCGCGCGACGAAGTGACTCGCCGGGTTGTCGTAGATTTCCTCCGGCCGGCCCACCTGCTCGATGCGTCCGCTGTTCATGATGGCGATGCGGTCCGACATGTTCATCGCTTCTTCTTGATCGTGCGTCACGTAGACGACGGTCATTCCCAGCCGCTGCTGGATCTCCTTGATCTCGACCTGCATCTGGTAGCGCAGGTTCTTGTCGAGCGCGCCCAAGGGCTCGTCCATCAGCACGACACTCGGATGGAAAACGATCGCGCGAGCGATCGCCACGCGCTGTTGCTGGCCGCCGGACAACTGACGCGAAAAACGGTCTGCAAAGCGCTCCAGGCGAACCAGTTCGAGGGCCTGCACCACGCGTTGCCGCACCTCTTCCTTCGGCAATTGACGCGCCCGCAGCGGGAACGCAACGTTGTCGAACACATTGAGGTGCGGAAAGATGGCGTAGTTCTGGAACACCATGCCAAAACCACGGCGCTGCGGCGGGCTGCGCGCGATGTCGACCCCGTCGACGAGGATCTGCCCTTCGTCGACGTCGGCAAACCCGGCGATCATCATCAGCGTCGTCGTCTTGCCCGAACCCGACGGGCCCAGCAGCGAGAAAAACTCGCCCGGTGCGATGTGCGTGCTGATGCGATCGACGACGCTTTCCTTGCCGTAGCGCTTCGTGATTTGCCGCAGCTCGATCGCGCTCTTGCCCGGCTGCAACGGGCTCGCTGCAGCGCTCAGCTGATGATCCACTTTGCCCAGGTCTGGCCGACCTTTTCGCGATTCTGCGCCCACCAGTTGATGTCGAGCACAAAGCCCTTGGAGCGCGTCCACGGCGTCTTGGTCGCCGGATCGATCAAGTCCTTGGAGGTCGCCGCGTACGCCTTCGTGTTCACCGGAATCGCCTTGTATTTGCTCAGCCAGCGCGCCTGCGATTCGGCGCTCGAGCTGTAGTCGATGAACTTCTTGGCGTTTGCCAGGTTCTTTGCGCCCACCGGAATTCCGTAGGCCTGCGCGAGCAGCGCGTTCTGGTTCCACTGGATTCCCAGCGATGCGCCTTGGTCGATGGCCACCCCGATCCGCGTGCTCCACAGTGCGCCCATCGAGACTTCGTTGTCGGCAAGCAGCGTCGACGATAGCGCGCCTGTATCCCAGAACTTCGGGATCGCCGAGCGAATGCGCGACATCGATTTGAACGCGCGGTCGATGTCCAGCGGGTAGAGCTTGTCCATCGGCACGCCGTCGGCGATCAACGCGAATTCCAGGGACGGCGTGCCCGAGGCCATGTCGGGCAAGGTGCGCCGGCCAGGATGTTTCTTCAGGTCCCAGAACTCGGCCCAAGACTTGGGCTCGGTCCCCGACGCAATGGCCTTGGTGTTGTAGCCGAGAACCATCGCGTAGATGAAGCAGCCGACCTGGTACTTGCGCTTGACGACCGGGTCAATGTCGGCCGGATTCGTGTACTTGAATTCGTCGTAGTTGATCGGCTGCAGGTAGTTGCCCTTTTCGAGCTCAAGCAAGGTGCTGTCGCCCGTGTCGATCAGGTCGAGTTCGTTCTGGCCCGACTTCATCATCGCCATCAGCTTGCCCGTGGTCGCGGCAACCGGAACGACTTCGATTCCGGTCTCCTTGCGGAAAGGGTCGTAGATGGTCTCCTTCTTCACATCGTCGAACACGCCGCCGGGGGTGCGCACGATCACCTGCTCGGCGGCACTTGCCTTGTGAATCCAGAACAGTGCCGGGCTCGCCGCAGCCCCGGCGGCACTTGCCACCAGCTTGCGGCGCACAGGGCTGTGGATCTTCGAATCGGTCATGGTTGTCTCCAAGCGTGTTGAATCGATCGAGGGGGCGATACTCGGGTCAGGTTCCAGCTTCCACAAAAAGTGTGACCTCGGGTCACCCTCGCGTCAATGATCGCCTTCCCCAGTCGCAGCGAACAGGTCGCGCTCGCGGTTCTCGCCGTCGGCGCGCGGGTACGAGATGGGATCGCGCTATTCCTTGCCTGCGGGCAAGCCCGGGGTGAGCGCGCCACTGCGCTCTGCTAGGCTCGACGCTCCCTTCTAAAACGGACCCGGAGACAGCCAAATGACATTGCCCTCACTGGCCTCACTGCCCTCATTCAGGGCAGCTCGCAGGCCACTCTTCACCGCGTGCCTGGCAATCGGTGCGTCGGCCGCGCTTGCGCAAGCTTTGCCCACCGCGTCGCCCGAATCGGTAGGCATGTCCACGGAGCGCCTGAACAAAATCACGACGACGCTGCAGACCGAAGTCAAGGAAAAGCGCCTTCCGGGCGCGGTAGTGATGGTCGCGCGCAAGGGCAAGCTCGTCTACTCGCAAGCGGTAGGCGACCTGAACAACGCCAGCGGCGGCGCGATGAAGACGGACTCGATCTTCCGCATCTACTCGATGACCAAACCACTCGTGTCGACGGCGCTGATGATGCTCGTCGAAGACGGCAAGGTCCAGTTGACCGATTCGGTGTCGAAATTCCTGCCGTCGTTCAAGAACCCGATGGTCAGCGTACCCACGCTCGACCCGGTGTTCCACGGCGTGAGCTTCAAGCTCGTCGCGGCGAACCGCGAACCGACGATTCAGGATCTGCTGCGCCACACGTCGGGAATCGCCTATGGCGAGCTGACGCGCAATACGCTCGTGCGCGACGCCTACATCAAGGCCGGTGTCTACAAGCCCTCGCTCGATTTCGACGCGCGCGACCTGCCAGGCCCGCAAATGGCAGAGCAACTCGGCAAGGCACCGAAAAACCTGAATCGACCATCTTCAGCGGCTTGAAGA
>JBEBHW010000374.1:0-4443 GCA_040081145.1 Burkholderiaceae bacterium | reverse complement strand
CGATGCGCTAGGTCTTACGCGGTCCTGAACTACGCGTCGAGGTAAGACTCGACCAGCGCTGCCATGTTCTTGTATGCGCGATCGGCATCGGCGGGTCGACGATCTACCTGGTCATCAACAATGGCGTCGTCACAGCGCAATGAGCGGGGCCGCACGTCGGCGTTGCGCACCGAGCTCTCGCACACCTTACCGGCGGTAACCAGCGCCGCACGCCGGTTTAAGAACATCCAAAGAAAGTTCCGCTAGCCTCGAAGACAAGGGTGCAAAGCGCCCGCGCTGGCCTTTGCTACGCAATCCTCTGGCGCAGAGCGTTGGCCACCGAACCTCACTGTGACAACCGGATCCGATGACCGCGAGCACCGCCCTCACCGCCAACAGCGCTGCAGCGCAAGGACAGCGCAGCCCGCGCAGCAGCACGTCGTCGCGCCAACAGTCGAGCGCGCTGTCGCGCGAAATATCCGTCTACGCATGGCTCACGCTGCTCACGCTGGCGGCTTGGTTGATCAGCAAGACCGGGCTCTACACGTCGGGAGACAGGGTCGGTTACTGGCTCGGCGTGGGCGGCGCCGTCATGATGCTGCTCGCGTTCATCCTCTACCCGCTGCGCAAGCGCGTGAGCCTTTTTCAGAAGTGGGGCCGCATCAAGTTCTGGCTCTGGTTCCACATGTTCCTGGGCGTGGGCGGGCCCCTCGTGATCCTCGTGCATTCGACGTTTCGCATCGGGTCGCTGAACGCCGGGGTTGCGCTGTACAGCATGATCGTCGTCGCGCTCAGCGGCGTCGTGGGCCGTTTCATCTATCGCCGCGTGAATGACGGCCTGGACGGCCAGCGCGCCGACTTGCGTGAACTGCAGGTGCGCGCCGGCTTCGACCAAAGCGAAGCGGTATCCAAACTGCAGTTTGCCCCGGACGTCGAAGAACGCCTGCAGGCCTTCGAGCAGCACGAACTGCGCGCCGCGCCGACGTGGCTGACGCATTTGCGCCAAGTTGTCTGGCTGCCGGTGAAGATGCGCATCACGTACTGGATTTGCGTCTACCAGTTGCGCAGGCCCTTGCGCAAAATTGCGCAGCACAAGGGCTGGAGCCGTGACGCATTGCATCAGCGCGAGCGGCTGGCACGTAAACTCGTCCGCCGATATCTCCGGGCCGTGATGCGAATTGCGCATTACACCGCCTACGAACGCGTCCTGTCGCTATGGCACCTGGTGCACATCCCCTTCGTCTATTTGCTGCTGTTCAGCGTGATTGCGCACGTCGTCGCGGTTCACTTGTATTGACCGCAGGCCCGTGTTTGGCGGCGTTGCGTGCGCTCTGCCGCCTCGTCTGCGCGGTGCTGTGGGCCTTGGGGCTGGGTTGCACGACGCTCGCGAATTCGCAAGGCATCGAATCGGTTCTCTCTCCGGGTAAGGTGATTCAGGGCCACGCCAAGGTCGAAAACGACTGCAACGCGTGCCACGTCAAGTTCGATCGCAACGCCCAGGACGCGCGTTGCCTGGAGTGCCACAAGGATGTCGGTGTCGACATGCGCAACGGCGCGGGCTATCACGGGCGCCTCAAGCCCCAGGCATGCCGCACCTGCCACACCGACCACAAGGGGCGTGACGCGAAGATCGTCGTGCTGAGCGAAAAGCAGTTCGATCACAACCTCACCGACTTCGCGCTGCGTGGCAAGCACCAGGAAACTCCGTGCGCCAAGTGCCACGTGCCGCCGAAGAAATACCGCGACGCCGCGCTCGAATGCAATGCGTGCCACAAGAAGGACGACGTGCACAAGGGCGGCCTCGGCCCCAAATGCGCCGACTGCCACACCGAGGCGAACTGGAAGGACATCAAGTTCGATCACGGCAAGACGCGCTTTGCGCTGACCGGCAAGCACGTCGACACGAAGTGCATCGATTGCCACAAGAACAACAAGTACAAAGACACGGTGCGCACCTGCATCGGCTGCCACAAGAAGGACGACGACGGCTCGAAGGGCCACAAGGGCTTGTACGGCGAAAAGTGCGAGACCTGCCACGGCACAAAAGCGTGGAAGCCGAGCACCTTCAATCACGACAAGGACACCAAGTACTCATTGCTCGGCAAGCACCGCACGACGGCGTGCAAGGACTGCCACACCGGCCATCTGTACAAGGACAAGGTGAGCACCGAGTGCTACGCCTGCCACAAGAAGGACGACAAGCACAAGGGATCGCTCGGCAAGGCGTGCGGCGAGTGCCACAACGAAGTGGGTTGGAAAGAGCGCTCCAAGTTCGACCACGACAAGACCGATTTCCCGCTGCTGGGCAAACACGCCAAGGTCGAGTGCAAGGACTGCCACAAGAGCACCAATTTCAAGGAGGCGCCCAAGGAGTGCATCGGCTGCCACCGCAAGGACGACAAGCACGAGAAGACCTTGGGCGAGAAATGCGGGGACTGCCACAACGAGCGCGACTGGAAGACGACACAAGGGCGCTTCGACCACGACCGGACCAAGTTCAAGCTGCGCAACGCGCACGCGTCGCCTGACAAGATCAAGTGCAACGCCTGCCACAAGGACTTGCGCAGTTTCCGCAAGACGCCGCTGGATTGCTTTAGCTGTCATAAGAAAGACGACAAACATGAAGGCCAGCAAGGCAAGGCGTGCGAGAAGTGTCACAGCGATGTGTCGTGGAAAGTCGAGACCTTCGACCACGCGCGCACCCAGTTCCCTCTGACGGGGCGGCATTTGGTGGCGAAGTGCAAGGACTGCCACGTGACACCGCGTTACCTCGACGCGCCACGCGACTGTTATGGTTGCCACAAGAAGGACGACAAGCACAAGCTCAAGTTCGGCGAGCGCTGTCAGTCATGTCACAACACACGCGCTTGGCCGGTTTGGGATTTCGACCACGACAAACGCAGCAATTTCAAGCTTGAGGGTGCGCACCGCAAGACGACTTGCGAGGCGTGTCACAAGGAAGCGGCACCCAAAGGCGAAGACGTTGCACCCACGGGCGCCAATTGCATCGCCTGCCATCGGCGCGACGACGTGCACGACGGTCAGTTTGGCGTGAGGTGCGATCAATGCCATGCCCCCACCGAATGGAAAAAAATCGTGAATCGCCGGCAAGTCCACTTCGAACCCGCGGGCGAGCCCGGCTGGACAGTGGCTGCGCTTTTCGGGCGCGCGAGTCTGTTCAATCGCCGCGCCGAAGCGTCGCCGGAGTTTCCTGAGGCACTCCGCCCATGAATGCGACACGCAGTTCGGGGATGGAAACGACGCTCCTGCGCTGGCTCGGCGCGGTGCTGCTGGCGGGCGCCATGGCGGGCGCGTTCGCGCAAACCGCTTCGCGCACCTTCGACCACCTCAAGACCGGCTTTGCGCTGACCGGCACGCACACGTCGCAACGCTGCGAGTCGTGTCACCAGCTGGGTGTGTTCAAGGGAACGCCGCGCGATTGTGCGAGTTGCCATATTTCCGGGTCGCGGCTTGCGCGGTCCAACGTCGTCAAGCCCGACAAACACATCCCCACGCAGCAAGCCTGCGACACCTGCCACAGCACGCAGGCCTTTAGCGGCGCCAAGTTCAACCACCTCGGCGTTCCCGTCGGGGGCTGCGTGACCTGCCACGCCGCCGGCCTGGCCACAGGCAAGCCGGCCGGGCACCTGGTGACCACAGCGTCGTGCGATACCTGTCACCGCACTTCGGGCTGGCGGCCTGCGGCGGCGTTCAACCACGTCGGCGTCGCCGCTGGGTCGTGCGCCACCTGCCACGGCGTCACCGCCAAGGGCAAGACAGCGTTGCACATCCCGACCACCGTGCCGGCGTCAATGCCCTCGTGCGACACCTGCCACCGCAGCGGCTTTACGGCGTTTGCGCCGGCGAAATTGCACAGCAGCGTTGCCGTGAGTGCGTCGTGCGCGACCTGCCACACAGGGGGCTTCTCGCGCGCCGTGGGCAAGCCGAACACGCCCGTGCATGCCAACGTGACGGTGTGCGAGAGCTGCCACAAGTCCACGGCGACGTGGGCCGGCGCGAGGGTCGATCACAGCACCTTCAATGTGTTGACGAATTGCGCGGGCTGCCACGACGGCAAGGCGGCGACGGGCCAGCCGGTGGCGACGCACATCAAGACCGGTGCGACGAACTGCCTGAGCTGCCATACCACGACCGCCTGGCGCCCCACGAGTTGGAATCATACGCAGCTCGCTGTCGCCGGCCAATGCGCGACTTGCCACAGCGGCGCGAACCCCCCAGCCGATGCGCGCCCGGCGACGCACGTGCCCTACCAATCGGTGCCCGGCCTGGTGGCGCCGAATTGCGACAGTTGCCACAAGTCCAGCCTGACCGCCTGGGCGCCAACCAAGTTGCACAGCAACATGGCGGTGAGCTCGGGCTGCGAGACCTGCCACGTCGGCAACTATTCGCCGGGCCAGCGCAAACCCACGACTGGCGCACTGGCGACGATCCACGCGACGATCA
>JBEBHW010000373.1:0-4455 GCA_040081145.1 Burkholderiaceae bacterium | reverse complement strand
TGCGACCGCAGCGGTCGGGGCACGGAAGGGGGGGGCTTTGGTCATGGGGGCTTCTTGCAGCATGGCGGTCGTCCTGTCCCTGTTTCGCCGCGGACTTGGAGCCTCGGACTCCTGATTCCGGTGGGCTTGATCCACGATTTCATTGTTATGTGCTAATCGCACAGTTAAAGAGATAAGCACTTACCATGCCATCCGTCTTTGTTCGCCTGGAAATTCACCTTTCCGCTGCAGCGTGAGAACCTCTACCGGATCGCCGAGCCCCGAAGGCCGAACCCAACCTTGGGGGTACGGCCCCAACCAATCCGTGAAAAGCCCCACAATTTGAGGCCTGCCCCACTTTCAGACCTGGACCGAAAAGGCCCCCCTTGAACAACCCTCGCTCGGCAACCGTTCATCGAAAATTCAACCTGCGCCGCTGGTTCGCGCTCGTCTCACTGCTCACGATCACCGCGATCTCAGGCACGGCAGGATCGCTGTTAAGTTGGTTCATGACCGAACGCCTGCTACTGCAAGAAGCAGTCCTGACCAAGGAATTCGTGCACAGCCTGTTTCGCGTGGAAAAATCGCTGCACGCTTATCTGCTCGATCCGACAGCGGGCATCCGCGCTGAAACCGAAGAGGCGTTCCGCCACATCGCCGCCATGCCCAATGTCATGCGCGCCAACGTCTACGGCATGAAGCGCAGCGTCATCTGGTCCAGCGACATCCAGCTCATGGGGCGCGAGTTCGGGCCGAACGAACAGCTGGACCGTGCCCTGGCAGGCAACGCCGTCGTCGAATTCGATTCCGACGAGAGCGTCGAACACGGCAAAGGAGAGCACCAGGGTCGCGCGCAGCTGGAGGACTCATTCGTGGAGATCTATATCCCAGTGCACGACCCGGACACGCACCGCGTCTTGGGTGTCATCGAGTTCTACAAGAACCCGCGTGCCCTGCTCACGTCGATCCGGCTGCTGCGCACCTATGTCGCGGTCGGCGCCGGCCTGAGCGGCGCAACGCTGTTCCTTGCGCTGTTCGGCCTGGTCCGGCGCGCCGACCGGGTGATCGAAACGCAGCAACGCCAGATCGTGGAAAACGAAACCCTCGCCGTGATCGGCGAAATGAGTTCTGCGGTCGCCCATGGGATTCGCAACCCGCTCGCGTCGATTCGCAGCTGCGCCGAGCTGATTCCGCTGGGCAACGACAAGGAAATCCAGGAAGCCGCGCGAGATATCGTCGCCCAATCCGATCGGCTCGAAGTCTGGGTCAACGACCTCCTGTCCTACACGCGCCCGATCGCCGAGGAGGAAACACCCGTCCTCCTGCATCCGCTCCTGCAGCGTTGCGTGCTCGATTTCGATCGCGAAGCGCAGCGGCGTGGCATCGCCCTGACCTGCGCCTCCGCCGAAGACCTGCCCGCGGTGCGCGGCGACTCAATGCTGTTCGGCCAGGTGTTGCGCAGTCTGTTGGCCAATGCGCTGGAGGCGTCGGAGTCCGGCGGCTCGGTCGAGGTCGACGGACGCCGGGACGAAGACGCTTCTACCGTCACGATCAGTGTCGAAGACCGCGGAGCGGGGATGACGGAAGCTGAACTGGCGCGCGCCGGGAAACCCTTTCACACCAGCAAACCGAATGGCATGGGCGTGGGCCTGGCGCTGGCGCGACGCGTCGTCGAGCGCTTCGGCGGCCGGATGAAGATCGAAAGCGCGAAGGGCCGCGGCACAGTCGTTCGCATCAGTTTGCGTGTGGCTTGACCGGAAGCGCCCCGTGGCCAAGCACATCCTGGTGATCGAGGACGAAAACGTTCTGGCGAAGAACATCGCCATCTATCTTGAGCGGAGTGGCTTTGAAGTGCACCTGGCGGCGAGTGCCGAGGAAGGCTTTGCGGCGATGGAAGAAACCCGCCCCGATGCCATCGTGTTGGACTTCAATTTGCCTGGGCTGGACGGCATGAGTGCCTTGGCCCGCATCCGCCAGGCGGACAGCGGGATTCCCGTGGTCATGATGACGGGACATGGCAACGTCGAGATGGCGGTGCAGGCGATGCGCGCCGGGGCGCACGACTTCCTCACCAAGCCGGTGGCACTGAGCAAGCTGCGCCTTGTGCTCGAAAAGGCCTTTGGGCAGACCCGCCAGGACCTGGCCCTGGACTACTACAAGCGGCGCGACGCGCAAAGCAACGGAGTCGACGAGCTGATCGGCGATTCGGCGCCGATGATTGCATTGAAGCAGCGCATGGCGCAGTTGCGCCAGGCCGAATTGCAGATGAGCGAGTCGGGCGCACCGGCGGTGCTGGTGCTGGGTGAAACCGGCAGCGGCAAGGAGGTGGTGGCGCGCGCCTTGCATCATGGCGGCGCACGTCGCGACAAGCCATTCGTCGAGCTGAATTGCGCCGCCATTCCCGCACAGTTGCTCGAGTCCGAATTGTTCGGCCATGAGCGCGGCGCATTCACCGATGCCCGCGAAAAAAAGGTCGGCCTGGTCGAAACTGCCGAAGGCGGCACCTTGTTTCTTGACGAAATCGGCGACATGGACATCGCGCTGCAATCCAAGTTGCTCAAACTCCTCGAAGAGAAGGTGATCCGGCGCCTGGGCAGCGTTCGCGAACAGAGTGTGGACGTGCGCATCGTCGCAGCGACGCACCGGCCGCTGGAAGAACTCGTGCGCGAGGGGCGCTTTCGCGCCGATCTTTACTACCGGCTTTGCGTCGTGCAACTGCACCTGCCGGCGCTGCGCGAACGCGGCGGCGACATCCTGACGCTGGCGCGCCACTTTTTGCGCTCGCATGCCGTGCGGTATGGCAAGTCGCCACCCGCGCTGACCGTCGAGGCCGAAAAGGCCCTGATGGCGCATCCCTGGCCGGGCAACGTGCGCGAATTGCGCAACGTGCTCGAGCAAGCGGTGTTGCTCGGCGTGGGCACAGTCATCGATGCCCAGCACATGGCGCTGCCAAATCCTCAGGCAGCGCGCGCCACGGCGGCGCCTTCGGCGCCGGAACTCGTGCCGCAGGTCCCCCCCAGCTCATCGGCCACGCTGGTTGAAGTCGAGCGCGCGGCCTTGGTCCAGGCGCTGGACCGAACGGGCTGGAACGTGTCTCGCGCCGCCCGCTTGCTGGGAGTAACCCGCGATACCTTGCGCTACCGGATTGACAAGCACGGCCTGTCGGCACCCGAACCCCCGGAGGGCCCCGGCCAGCCAACGCCCGGGGCGATGTGAAGCGAAAGTGAGCCGGAGCGCATTCGGGAATCCGCCTCCTCTGGAGCGCAGGAATTGCATACACTTGAAGGTCACGCCAATCGCGAGCGCTGACGAATAATTGCGGAAAATCTCGCACAGGGACTGGGAATTCAAATGCTGCAATCGTTGTTCGGCGATCTTGGCATCGGTAGCGACCCCGGTGCGAAAAAGCGCCGCGCCGACGGCGGGCCCGACCAGGGATTCGCCGCCACGGCCATCCTCGAGAGTGTGGCCAAGGAACTCACGTCCCAAGGGCAGATCGTCGATCGCCACGTGCACGACCTGATGGTGACGGGCTCGCCCGCACAAGCGATCCGCGAGCACTTCAAGGCCACCCGCGCCGACCTCGATACGGCAAGTCACCTGATCACGCTGCTCGACCCGGTGCGCGTCTGGGCCACGTCGGTCATCAAGGCCGTGTCCGATGCGGGGGGGCAACCCGTCGAGCGGCTGCACTTGCGCGAGCAGTCCACCTTGCGCACGCTGGCGATGATCGAGAGGACGGCGCTGGTGCGTCGCGCCGAGGACGCCCTGAAGATCTACCACGCCGACGTGCGCGCCCCGGGCGCGGAGAACGCCGACATCCCGCTGGCGCTGATGGAACGCAGCCAGATGACGACGGTGATCATCGGCCCGATGGAGCCGCACACCATCGACAGCCTGTTGAAGTGGCTCAACGAGGCATGCGCCCAGTCGACGTGGCGTTGCCCGCATCTGCTGTTCATGCTGCCGCCGAGCGCGGTGTGGATCGCAAACAAGGTCAATTCCATGGCTTGGCCGCCGATGCTGCAGGTTCACGTGCTCAACGAATCGCTGACGAGCGCGTCCTCGGTGTGGAATGCGATGCTCGGGAGCTGGAACCATTTGAAGTCGCAGCCCGGTTGGGAACCCTCGATCAGCGAGGCTGCCGAATTCGCCGTCGAAGTGACCGACATCACGGCACCCGACACCGGCACCGCGCGACCCGCCGCCCGGCCCCTCAGTGCCGCGGCGTCACCCATGCCCGCGCTGGTCCGGCCGGCCGCTGCCGAAGCGCGTGTTCCGCGCAACATGCTCGATCACGCGTACGCGAAGCGCCAACTCGCTGAGATGGCCACACTCGACGGCATGCTCGGCTGCGCCATCGTCGATGCGAGCAACGGCCTGATTCTGGCGCGCGATATGCCCGACGAAGAAGGCCTGGACCTGGACATCGCTGCTGCGGCATGCACCCAGGCGCTGAAAGCCCACAAGGCGGCA
>JBEBHW010000372.1:0-4461 GCA_040081145.1 Burkholderiaceae bacterium | reverse complement strand
ATCGGCTCGTTCACCTGGCCGTAGAACTCGGCGAACGGGAACATGTGCGTGGGCTTGTACAGGTTGTTGTAAGCCTTCAGCTGCTGCAACAGGATGTCTTTCGAAAAGTTCTTCAGGTTCGGGTCTTCCGCCATCAGGGCGACGGCCTTTTCCGGGTTCAGGCGCGTCCAGAGGGTCGCCTCTGCAAACGCGTCGGACCACGCCTGGGCGACATCGGGCGCGTTCTCGATCAGCTCGCTGCGCAGATAGAACTGGCCGACGTAGATGTTGTAGTTGAAGATGCTGTCGATGATGCGACCGGTCTTGCGCTCGTCGACGATCATCGTCGGTGTCGGGTCCCAGGGAACGACGCCGTTGATTCCCTTGGGCATCGCCATCTGCTCGCCGGGAGGCATGTTCTTCAGGATCACATCCTTGCCGATTTCGATGCCATTCACCTGCGCGGCGATGTGAAAGTAGAACTCGGCTGACGAGCCCGTGACGATGCCTATCGTCGCTGGCGGGTTCGAGCCTTTCAAGTCTTTGAACGACTTGAGCGGCGAGTCGTGCGGCACAACGAGCGCGTGCAGCAGGTTCGGGCTTTGCATCGCGATCGCCTTGACCGGGATCTTCCGGTCGACGAGCGTGGTGAACGGGAAATTGCCGCCGTTGCCCACCTGGTAGCGGCCGGAGATCAGCACTTCATTGATCGCCGGGCCGGAGGCAAACGCCGTCCACTTGGCTTCTACACCGCGCTGCGCCAACATGCCCATCCGGTCCATCACGATATTGACGGTGTTTTGCCCGGACCACGGCGCCTGGAACGCGACTTGAAGCGGCCACCAGCCTTTGTCTTTCAACCATTGGATCGACTTGTCGGACACCTTTTCGTAGGGTGTGGGCCACCCCCATTCGGTGGCGCCGCTGGTTTGCGCGAACGCTGCGCCGGGCAGGATGGCAACCGCAGTGGCAGCGCCGATCAACAGACGGCGTGCAGGTGAATGGTGCTTCGAAGTGCTCATGTGCGATCTCCTGAATGATGGGTAGAAGTCTCGCCGCTCGGGCGAGCCGGGGTTATAGGGACAAATGCGGGTGTGGTCGACTGCTTATGCTTATGCCGAAAGCGAAATTTCCGTTCCTGCGAGTTTGATTCGGGCGTGGCGTACGTCGCTGCGCGACTCGACGAAGCGCATCAATTCGAGCAACGGCGTGGTGCTGAACCGGTAGGGTGCGTGGCAGCGCTCGATCTGGTCGAGCAGGGTTCTGTCGTAAAACGCAGCGAGCAGCAAATCTTCGTCCGACGCCGACGCGCCGAGTTGCTGGCGCAACCCGGGCAGCGCCGCGGGCACATTCGCGCCGGCGCGCTGGCCGCTGACATCGCCGTGGCGCAAGTTCGCGCGGTTCATGAATTCATCCGACGGCGGCGCCGCGAGGCGCCCATAAAAGCCCATCGCGTACTTGCGCACTTCGTCGGGAATCGTCTTGTAGCGCTCACCCTGCACGACGTTGAGCACCGCCTGCGTGACGATGTATTGCGCAAACGGACTCACCAAAATCGGGTAACCCAGGTCCTGGCGGACCCGCGCCGTCTCTTGCAGAATTTCCGGCAGGCGATGCGCCATCTGCATCGCTGCGAGTTGCGAGCGCAGGTTCGAGATCATTCCGCCGGGCACCTGGTGTTCGTAGAGCGCCGGGTCCGCGCTGACCTTCTTGCCGCGCGGCTTGTCTTCGCGCTCGGCCAGGCACGCAAAGTAACCGCTGACGTCGGCAAGCGCCGCGCGGTCGATGCCGGTCTCAAAGCCGAGGGCACGCGCGCGGTCGTCAATCTCCTCCACGGCCGGCAGCGACGCGCCGTTGGCCAAGGGCTCGCACGCAGCGTGCCCAAAGGCAAAGCCGTGGCGCATCGCGACCTCGTGCACGAGCGGCGCGAGGCCCGACTGGCAATGCGTATGCAATTGCAGGGGAATTGCGCCTGCCTCCGCGGCGATGGCAGGGAACAAGGTTTCAGCGCGCGCTGGCGTGAGCAAACCCGTCGGATCCTTGATCGAAATGAAATCGGCGTTCTGCACAACGAGTTCGCGCGCACGCTCGACGTAGTACGCATCGGTGTGCACGGGCGACAAGGTGTAGACGATCATCGCGTTCACCCGCATGCCGCACGCGTGCGCCGAGCGCACCGACGACTCGACGTTGCGCATGTCGTTCAGCGCGTCGTACACCGTCAGCACTTTCAACCCGCGCTTGGCGAGCACTTTCGAGTTGAGCTCCACGAGGTCGTCGGCGAACAGCTCGAAGGTGTACAGACTCTGGCCACGCGTCAGACCGTCGCACGGCGTGTTCAATCGCTCGCACAGCAGTCCCACACGTTCCCACGGGTTCTCGTGCAGGAAGCGCACCTGAACATCGAACACCGCACCACCCAGGATGTTGATGTAGGCGTAGCCGACCTCGTCGATCTTCGAAATGATGGGCGTCATCATCGCCGTGGTCATGCGCGTCGACCAAAGGCATTGGTGCGCGTCGCGCAGCGTCACGTCGATCACGCGGTAGTGCTTCATGTTTCCGAACTCCCGATGAACTCTTCAACGTAGCGTGTGTGCACCGCGCCGCCGCGAAACGCCTCGCTGCCGAGCAACTTCGCGAGGAAGTCTGCCGTTGTCTGGATGCCGCCAATGTGCAGCTCGGCGAGTGCGCGCTGCATTCGCGCCAGCGCTTCGTCGCGGTCGCGTCCGCACGTCACGAGCTTCGCAATCAGCGAGTCGTAGTTCGGCGGCACGCGGTAGCCGGCGTACAAATGGGAATCGATGCGCACCCCGGGGCCGCCGGGGAAACGCAACTCGGTCACGGTCCCCGGGCACGGCGCGAAGTCGCGCTGCGGGTCTTCGGCGTTGATGCGGCATTCGATCGCGTGACCGCGCACTTGAACATCGCCTTGCCGCATCGACAGACGTTCGCCCGCGGCAATGCGAATTTGCTCCTTGACGATGTCCAGGCCCGTGAGGCATTCGGTGACGGGGTGTTCGACCTGGACGCGCGTATTCATCTCCATGAAATAGAAAGTCTGCGCGGCCGGGTCGACGATGCACTCGACCGTGCCGGCACTCGTGTAGCCGACGTGCCGGCACAGGCGCACGGCGGCGTCGCCCAGCGCCGCGCGCAGCTCGGGAGAAAGCTGTGGTGCTGGCCCTTCCTCGACGAGTTTCTGGTTGCGCCGCTGCGAGGAACAGTCGCGTTCGCCCAGGTTCAGCACGTTCTCTGCATCGGCGAGGATCTGGATCTCGACATGGCGAATCCGCGTCAGGTATTTCTCGACGTAGAGCGTGGCATCGCCGAACGCCGTCTTGGCCTCGAGCGCAGCGTTCTCGAACCGCTCGGCAAGGTCCGCCTCGCGCTCGACGACACGCATGCCGCGCCCGCCGCCGCCCGCCACGGCTTTCAGGATGACGGGGTAGCCGATTCCTGCGGCCACGTCGAGCGCGGCGGCGGATGAGGCCACCGTGCCCATCGAGCCGGGTGTCACGGGAACGCCCGCGGCGCGCGCCGTCGCGCGGGCGCGCGCCTTGTCGCCCATCATGGCGATGACCTCGGAGCGCGGGCCGACGAAGGCGATGGCTTCCCGCTCGCACAGCGCGGCGAACTCGGCGTTTTCCGACAGGAAGCCGTAACCCGGGTGGATGGCATCGGCACGCAGCGCCTTGGCGGCTTCGACGATGCGCTCGCCGCGCAAGTAGCTCTGCGCGGCCGCAGCCGGCCCGATGCACAGCGCATGGTCGGCGAGCTGCACCGCGAGCGAATCCCGGTCGGCTTCCGAGTAGACCTGCACCACCTGGATGCCGAGCTCACGGCACGCGCGCTGGATTCGCAGTGCGATTTCGCCGCGGTTCGCAATGAGCAGGCGGGTGATCGCGCGCGTTTGCAAGTGAGCCGCCTCAATCAATGCAACGTGATCGCGAACAGCGCCTGACCGTGTTCGACGGTCTGGCCGTCGGCCACCAGGATTTCGCTCACGACGCCTGCGCACCCGGCTTGAACCGAATTCATGAGCTTCATGACTTCGATGATGCACAGCTGCGCGCCCACAGCGACCGCCTGGCCGAGCGCGACAAACGGCGCCGCGCCAGGCTGCGCGGCGTGGTAAACGGTTCCGACCATGGGCGCGAAGACGACGTGCACGCCGTCGCGCGCGGCCACTTGCGGCGCGCCCGCCGCACGGGCGCGACCCGTCGTGCGAGTGGCCTCGGGAGAGGGCGCCTCGGCCGCCTCGCGAAACGGCGCCACATCGCTCGTCGCCGCGCCGTGGGACTGTGGCGTTTGGGCATGGCCGTCGGAGGCGCTGCCGCGCCGCAATTCGATTTCGAGTTCCCCCGAGCGCAGCCGAACTTCCCTGAAGTTGCTCGAGGCCTTGATGAGTTCGATCATCTCGAGCACGTCACGGAATTGAAGCTGGCCAGTGCCCACGGGCGGATCCTTGCAGGTCGATCG
>JBEBHW010000371.1:0-4474 GCA_040081145.1 Burkholderiaceae bacterium | reverse complement strand
GCCGCGGACTCGTGGGGGTCGTCGTGGTCACGCTCGAAGCTCGCGGATTCGGCGGGTCAGGGTGGCGCTGTCAGCGGTCGCGCGCCGGCCGGCGCCACCGCATGCCGCTCACGAACAGGGCACCGATGCTCGCGGTGACGAGTCCCACCGGCAACTCTTGCGGCGCGAGCAAGGTGCGGCTGACGACGTCGCTGGCCAGCAGCAGCAAGGCGCCGAGCAGCGCGCAAGACAGCAACACGCCCGAGTGCAGCGCGCCACCGAGTGCGCGCGCCAAGTGGGGAACCATCAGGCCGACAAAACCGATCACGCCGGCCAGCGCCACGAAAGTCGAGGTCGCGAATGCGCAGACGATGAACGACTCGGTGCGCACACGCGTCGGATTCACGCCCAGGCTATGCGCGGTAGCGTCACCGGCAAGCAGCGCATCGAGCGCATGGCGTCGCTGCACGCCGTAGGCAAACAGCACGGCAAATCCGGTCATCGCGATCGGCAGGTTGTCCCAACGCGCCAGGCCCAGCCCACCGAGAGACCAGAACAACACCGAGTGCGCGGCGCGCTGATCGCCGGCAAAGACGAGGTAGTGCGTCAGCGCAGAGAACAGGAACGACACCGCCAGCCCCGCCAGCACCAGGCGTTCCGGTCCGGCCCCTTGGCTGCGCCGCACCACCAGCAGGACACAGGCCACGGCAATCATGCCGCCGGCAAAGGCGGCGGCGGGCAGCGTCCAGCGGCCCAGCGCGTCTCCGGTGATCGAGATCACCGCGACCGCACCGGCCGCGGCACCCGATGACAGCCCGAACAGAAAGGGGTCCGCGAGATCGTTGCGCGTCACCGTCTGCAGCAATGCGCCCACGAGCGACAGCCCGGCCCCCACCAATAGCGCCAGCAGCGCGCGCGGCAGCCGCAGATCCATGACGATGCGCTGCAGCATTTCGGGTGGCTGCAAGTCCGGCCCGAAGCCGACGCCGATGGCGAGGGACGCGAACACGTCGCGC
Organism: Burkholderiaceae bacterium; assembly: GCA_040081145.1. GTDB lineage: Bacteria > Pseudomonadota > Gammaproteobacteria > Burkholderiales > Burkholderiaceae_C > JAEMQF01. Next base: position 3,479 of record JBEBHW010000371.1, on the reverse strand, counting down.
GGCGCGATCACGACGTTGCCCACCCCCACCGAGGCCAGCGCAACAATGCCGAGCAACAGCGTGAGCAACGCGGCCCAAACGACGCTGCGCGCGTTCATTTCCCCACCGGCGCTGCGGCCTGCGCAGCGAGCCGCAGCGCCGCGGCCAGTTTTTCGATGGCGGCGATATTCGCCGGCCCGGGGGTCAGCTCGGCGTAGCGCAGTGCCACAAACCGACGTTGCCGTACCGCGTCGGTGTTGCGCATCGCCGGGTGCGTTTGAAGATTGCGCAGCAGCCGCTCGGGTCCGACGCCATCCTGATAGTCGAGCAGGATCAGAAACTGCGGGTTGCGCGCGGCCACGGTCTCCCACGCGGCATGGGCCCAACTCGTCTCAAGGTCGGCCATCACGTTGTGCCCTCCAGCAGCGTCGATCATCGCGTGCGCGATCGCGTGGCGGCCTGCGGTGAATGGCTTGTCCTCGCCCGAGTCATACAGGAATACGCGCAAGCGCTGCGTGGCCTGCGGCAGTTGAACTGCGGCCAGGCGCTGCTTCCACTGTGCGACCAGCGCCGCCGCCTGTGCCGACCTGTCGAAAATAGCGCCGAGCTTGAGCATGTCAGCGTAGAGCAGGTCCATCGTCGCCGTCGGGCGCGGCTTGCCCAGGTGGATGCAACTCTCGCTGAGCACCAGCGTGGCAACCCCTTGCCGGGCAAGCGTCGCCGGCGTGACCTCGCCGCCGGGATTCATGCCGTAGTACCAGCCGGCAAAAAAGAAGTCGGGCGCCACCGCGAGCAAGGTCTCCATCGAGGGGTACTTGGGCGCGAGTTCGGGCACGTTGCCGAGCGCTGCCTTGAATTCCGGTCCGGTCTTGTACCAGCCGCTGATGCCGGTCACGCCGACGAGTCGTTCGCGCAAGCCGAGCGCAAGCACCATCTCGGTCATGTTCAGGTCATGCACCACGGCACGGCGCGGCGCGGCAGAGAACGTCAGCGTCTCGCCGCAACTCTCCACGCTCACCGGGTAGGCCATGGCGCTGCTCAGCAAGCCCAGCAGCCACGCACCTGCGAGCCCGGCGTGGCGCATCATGCCGCTGCGGCTTGGTGGGGCGGGTTGTCGAACATCATCACGGCGCGCCCGTCGCGCGGGTGCACGGCGGTGAATGCATCGACATGGAAGACATCGCGCACGACGCCTGGCGCCAGCGCCGTCGCTGGATTGCCCAGCGCGACCAGACGGCCCTGGTCGATGACGGCCACCCGATCGGCGAATCGTTCAACCAGCGCCAGTTCATGCAGCACTGCGATCACCGTGATTCCCAGGCCGCGCACCAGGTCGAGCAAGTCGCAGCGGGCGCGCAGGTCCAGGTGATTCGTCGGCTCGTCGAGCAGAAGCACCGAAGGCTGCTGTGCAAGCGCGCGCGCCAGACCGGCACGCTGGCGTTCGCCGCCGGACAGCGTGTCGAACGGCCGCTTTTCTGCGTGGGCGAGCGCACACAGCCGCAGCGCGTGTTGCACCGACGAGCGATGCACGGCCGGTGACGACTGCTGGCGCCACGGGATTCGCCCGAGTGCCACGTAGTCGTGAACGCTCAGCGGCAGTACCGTGGGTTCGGATTGCGCGAGCACTGCGATGCGCTGGGCACGCTCGAGCGCCGTCAACCGCGCCACGTCGGCGCCGCCCAGGGTGACACGACCTTGGCTGGGCGCGAGGCGACCCGCGAGCATGCTCAACAGCGTCGACTTGCCTGCGCCATTGGGGCCGACGATCGCCAGGCACTCGCCCGGCGCGGCTTCGAACGACAACGGCAGCACGAGTGCGGCGCCTGCCGCAGTGGTGTAGGCCACCTGCTGAATGCTGAGCGCCGAGCCGACCATTGCAACCCTCTGCATTCAGAAAGCAACCTGCAGCGCCAGCTCGACGCTGCGCGGCGCGCCAATCAGGATTTGATCCGGGTAGAACGGATCGGCCCAGGCGGCATAGTCACGGTCGGTGAGGTTGCGCACATGCAGGCTCAATTTCGTCGACGGCCGCAACTGCAATGCAGCCTGAGCGTCGAGCAGCGTATATCCGAGCAGGCGAACGGTGTTGGCGTCGCTGTGAAAGCGATCACCGACGCGACGAATCGACGCGCCGACTTCGGCAGGCCACATGGCGTCAAAGCGATAACTCCCCCCCAGATTCGCAATCAGCTTGGCCACATTGGGTGGCGTATTGCCGCTGAACGAACCGCCGGTGAACACATAGTCTTCATATCGCGCTCGGGTGTAAGCCACATTGGCCCAGGCCTGCCACGCGGGGTCAGGACGCACGGCAACCGCCCATTCCGCGCCCTTCGAGGCGAGCGTGCCTGCCACATTCAACGCGCGACCCCCCTGCGCCGCGTAGACGTTGCTGCGCTGGATGTCGTAGACGGAAAACGTGCTCTGCGCCAGACCACTCCAGAAATCGGCCTTGACACCCACCTCGACGCTTCGCGAACGCGTCAACTCCAGCGGCTGAAGGCCGCCGAGCAGAAACAGGTTGTTCGCCGCCACGTCGGCAGCGGTGGCGTACTGGCCGTAGGCCGTCAGTCCTTTGCGCATCTGCCAGCTCAAGCCGAGGCGCCCGGTGGTGGGCTCGAAGGTCTTGGAGAACGGAAAACCGGCCTGCGGCGCTCCAGCTGCGGTGAGCGAGGTCCGGTCGAGCGCAATCGACTCACGGCGCAAGCCCGCGATCAGCGCCAAATCGGGAGTGATGCGCAAACGGTTCTCCAAGGCGAGCGCGGTATTGCGAATCTTCGTGGTCTGCAGCCGCGTCGTCAACAGGCCATAGGTGCCGCGCGCGGGATCGACAACGCTCACCGTATCGCCGGGGAAGTTGGCCGCGCCTGGGCGCGCGAAGTCGAGGTCGCTCCATTCAATCGCGGCGACCAGCCGATCCGCCATTCCTGAGAATGTGGTCTCCCATTGAACTTCTGCCTTGAGACCGTTCAGCGTCTGGTCGTGCGCGACGAAGAAACGCTCGCGATCGACCAATCCGCTGGCCGCATTGAACGCGACCACTTCGTTGTTGAACCACTCCCGATCGGCGGCGTAGCGGTAGACCTGGGCGCGCGTGGTGAGCGACGGAGCAGCCAGCCACTCCACGCCGCCACGCAGCCAGGTCTCGTCGGCTGTGGTTCGGCTGTCGAGCACGTTGTAGTTGGTCTTCAGCGTGCGCTTGTCGATCGTCACCGCGCCCAGATCCGTGCCGTTGAAGTTGGAGACGTAGCTGCCTGCGACGAAGTCACTGGTCGAGTTCGCGCCGGCACTCGCGTTGGAGACCAAGGGTGTTCCCCAGTAGGTGTCAGCGCGGTCGCCCTTGGCTTCGACCGCGCCCCACAGCTTCAGCGCGGCGGACAGGCGCTGCTCGAGTGCCGCCGAGAGGTGCCAGTTGCGGCTCGGCGTGTCGTCGATATAGCCGCCACTGCGGTTCGCGTTGAGGTCGAAGCGATAGTCCAGCCCCTCCACCGGGGTGCTGC
>JBEBHW010000370.1:0-4486 GCA_040081145.1 Burkholderiaceae bacterium | reverse complement strand
GGCCAGAGCCGCGGGCAAGGCGCGCGACGCCGTGACGCACTTCAACCGCATCGCGACACTGGCTCCGCAGTCGGCAGTTCGTGCCACGGCGCAATTCGACGCGGCTGCGGTGCTGCTGGGGATCAAGGACTGGGACGGCGCGACACGCTCACTGGAAGACTTCCGGCAGCGCTACCCGAAACATGCGCTGCAAGACGACGTCGGCGCCAAGCTCGCCGTGGCGTATCTCGAGCAGGGCCATTGGGCGAAAGCCGCGGGCGAATTCGAACGCGTCGCGGCGAATCATAAAGATCCGCAGGTGGCGCGCGGCGCGCTCTGGCAAGCGGCGGAGCTGCACGAAAAGGCCGTCGAAAAAGCCGCCGACAAGTCGCCCGACAAGGCTGCCGCGCGTGCGACCGCGGCGAAGACTTACGAGCGCTACGTCAAACAGTATCCGGAGCCGGTCGAGCCCGCACTCGAAGCGCGTTTTCGCCTGGCACGCATGGCCAAGGAAGACGGCAATGCGCCGCGCGAATTTGCCGCGTGGAAGGAAATCTATCAGCTCGAGCGCGCCGCAGGCAAGGCGCGCACCGAGCGCACCCGGACGCTCGGCGGCCTGGCGGCGCTGGCCCTCACCGAACCCGCGCTCGAGGCGTACCGCAAGGTGCCGCTGATCGAACCGCTCAAGGTGCAGCTCAAGTTGAAGAAAGCCAAGATGGAAGAAGTGATGAAGGCGTACGGCGCGGCGTCGGAATACGGCGTCGCCGAAGTCACCACCGCGGCGACTTACCACACGGCAGCGCTGTATCGCGACTTCGGCAAGGCGCTGATGGGTTCACAGCGGCCGAAGAAGCTGAATAAGGCCGAGCTCGAGCAATACAACGTGATGCTCGAAGAACAAGCCTTTCCGTTCGAAGAAAAGGCGACCGAGTTGCACGAGATCAACGCCCACCGCACGGCCGACGGCCACTACGACAAGTGGGTGAAGAGCAGTTTTGCGGCGCTGGGCGAATTGCGCCCATTGCGCTACCGCAAGGCCGAACGCAGCGAGGCGGTCATCGATGCGATCCACTGAATTCCTGCCGCGTAGCCTGACGCTCGCCGCGATGTGCGCGGCGTTGGCGGGGTGCGCCTCACTCGACAGCGCTCTGCAAGCGGTAAAGGACAAGGTCGCGCCGTCGGTTCCCGAGGCGAGCTCCCCGTTGGGTTTGAATGACGTCAAGTCGGCGGCGGCAGCGTCACCGAATCCGGCCGCAAGCGCGGCGTCTGCACCCAGCGTGGTTGCGCCGACTGCGCCCTCGGGGCTGGCCGGAGCCAAAGCCGCAGTCGTGGATGCGCCGGCACCTCCAACCGTCAGCGCCACCACGCAACGCGCGTTCGACGACGCGCTGCGCGCGATGCGCGCCGGCCGCACGGCGGACGCGGAACGCGCCCTGAAGGCACTCGCCGCTTCGAACCCCGAGCTCGGCGGAGTGCACGCCAACCTGGGCTTGATTTACCGTCAATCGGGCAAGACCGCCCCGGCCGTGCTCGAGCTCGAAAAGGCGGTCGCCGCCAGCCCACGCCAGGCGCTCTTCTTCAACCAGCTCGGCATCGCCTACCGCGAGCAAGGCCAGTTCGCCAAGTCGCGCGACGCCTACGAGCGTGCGATCGCGCTCGACTCGGGCTACGCCGCGCCCCTGCTCAACCTGGGCATCCTGCACGACCTCTACCTTTGGGACGGCAAGCGCGCGCTCGAACTCTACGACCGCTATCTCGCGCTTTCGCCCGCTGGCGACACGACCGTCGTCAAGTGGGTCGCCGACCTGAAGAACCGCAAGGCACCACCGCCCACATCGTTGTTGGCGCGAAAGGAGAAAGATTGAAACCCGCCCTCTTCAAACCCACTCCGTGGCACGCCCGCGCGCTTTTCGCCGCCTGCGTCGGCGGCTTCGCCGTCGCGTCGTTTGCACAAGACCGCGCCGACCTGGACCGCTCGCAAATCATCGGCAACCGCGAGCTGCCCAAGGTGCTTTACATCATGCCGTGGAAGAAGCCGGTGCCGGGCGATCTTTCCGGCAGACCCGCGACCAGCGTGCTCGACGAGGCGCTGGCCGCGGTGGACCGCGACGTGTTTCGCCGCCAAGTGCACTACGACGCCCAGGTCAGGGCACGAGCCACGCCGCCGGTCAAAGCCGCGGCCCAGTGATTTGCCTCAACTTTGAACCGGCACCACCGATAACGAACCGACTCGCCCCTTTTTTGGACTAGGAGAAAAGCTATGACCACTTTTGAGACCGCCGTGAAATTTTTCCAAGACAGCGGCATGTTCATTTACCCGAGCATTCTGATCATGGCGCTGGGTGTATCGATCGCGATCGAACGCTACGTGTTCCTGAACCGCGCGCGCAGCCAGAACCGCAAACTCTGGGCGAAAGTGCTGCCGATGCTGCAAAGCGGCAAGTTCAAGGAAGCGCATGGCGTGACGTCGGCGTCGGACGCGGCGATCGGCAAGATCGTGACGAACGGTTTGGCGCGCATGCAAGTGCAAAGCCGCCGCGAAGACCTCGACGCGGCGATGGAAGAAGGCATGATGGAAATCGTGCCGCGCCTGGAAAAGCGCACCCACTACATCGCGACTTTCGCCAACGTCATTACGCTGGTGGGCTTGCTCGGCACCATCATCGGCCTGATCAAGGGCTTCACTGCCGTCGCGCAAGTGAACCCTGCGGAAAAGGCGGAACTGCTCTCGGCGAGTATTTCGATTGCGATGAACAACACCGCGTTTGCCTTGATGGTCGCGATTCCGTTCCTCCTGATTCACGCTTTCCTGCAGGCGCAGACGAGTGAAATCGTCGACGGCCTGGAAGCCGCGAAGATCAGCTTCCTGAATCTGGTGCAGCGCCTGAAGTCCGAAGCAACGCCAGCCAGCGCTGCGAGGTAATCATGGCAGTTCGGCGCCTCAAGAAGCACGTGGCCGAACTCGAGGTCACGGCGTTCATCAATCTCATCGTCGTGCTGGTGCCGTTCCTCTTGTCGACGGCGGTGTTCACGCGCCTGTCGGTGCTCGACCTGACGCTGCCCGCGCAAACGTCAGGGATCGAGCAACTCAAGGTCGAGGAGTTGAAGCTCGAGATCGTGATCCGCCCCGACGCGGTCGAAGTCGGCGACAAGATCGGCGGCTTGATCCAGCGCATTCCGAACACCGCGCCCGGCCAGCAGGACGTGAAGGCGCTGGCCACGCTGATCGAGCGCATCAAGGCCAAGTTCCCGGAGCAGACTGCGGCCACCGTGCTTGCCCAGCCCGACACGCCGTACGACGCGCTCGTGCACGTGATGGACGCGGTGCGCGAGAACCTCACCGTGAAAGGCGCGAAGACGGTTCGCGCCGCGATGTTCCCCGACATCTCGATCGGTGACGCGCCACCCAAACAGGCGGGATCATGACCTTAAGCCCACTGCAAAAACGCGCCGAGCGGCGTGACCGCAACAAGAGCGGTCTGGACATGAACCTGGTGTCGCTGATCGACATCTTCACGATCCTCATCTTCTTCTTGCTGTCCAGCGCCTCGGGCGTGGAAATTCTGCCGAGCAGCAAGGCGGTGAAGTTGCCGGAGTCGACGTCGGAAAAGAGCCCGCGCGAAACCGTGATCGTGATGGTCAACGGGACCGACATCATTGTCGAGGGTCGGCGCATCGCCTCGGTCGCCGACGTGCTGCGCAACAACGACGACATGATCGCCACGCTCAAGACGGAGCTCGACCTGCATTCCGGCCGCCAAGTGATCCGCAAGGAAAACGAAGGCAAGAGCAAGGCCGTGACGATCATGGGCGACAAGGACATTCCGTACCGGCTGCTGCGCAAGGTGATGTACACCGCTGCGCGGGCGAATTACAGCGACGTCTCGTTCGCCGTGGTCGGGAAGTACGCATCGTGAGCGCCGCTGCCGCAATTTCCGCAGTGACGTTCCGGCTGCCGGTGCTGCCGTGGGCCATCGTCCTGCAAGACGAGGTGCGGTTTCGCAAGATCCGGCAACGCGTGCTGATCGCCTGCGTCTTGATGTGCCTGCTGTTCCTCTTCTGGCCCAAGCCGCAGGAAGACCGCAGCAAGCCCGCCGAGTTGCCGCCGCGTCTGGCCAAGCTGATCCTGGAGCGCGAGGTGCTGCCTCCACCCAAGCCGATCGTGAAGGCGGAGAACCCGGTGCCGAACAAGCCTGATGGGGTGCCGCCGGAGGCGGCGAAACCCGAACCTGCGGCAAAGGCGCCGCCGGTTCCCGAAGCACGCCGGCCGCAAGCGAACAAGCCGCCGGGTGAAATCGAATCGGCACGGCGCAAAGCCGCAGGCGTGGGCCTGCTGGCGATGACGAACGAACTCAACGCCTTGCGCGGCGCACCGCTGGCTGTGCAACTCAAGCAAGACATCAAGTTCAGCCCCGGGGTTGGAACGAGTGCGGGTGTGGGCGTCGGCGCGGGCACGCTGCCCGGCCTGCCCGACCGCGCCCTCATCACGTCCAACGCCACGAAAGGC
>JBEBHW010000369.1:0-4488 GCA_040081145.1 Burkholderiaceae bacterium | reverse complement strand
GTCCAGCGCGGCGAAGCGAGCGACCAATTCGATCAGCCGGCCCGACGTGTCGACGCGCGCGCGCACCGACTTGCCAGGCCGCCCGTCGAACAGCGTGCGCGATGCCGTATCGGAGCCCAGGAATTGAGCCGCGGCTGGATCTGTGACGTTCAATCGTCCCAGCAAGCTCGCGACGGTATCACCGGCGCGGGTCACGTCGTCGCGATAGAAGTCCAGGCGATGCGACGCCAGCGCGGCAAACTGCAGGTCAGTGTCCAGCGGCGCGATCGGCTCGGCGACGAGCTGCAGCGAACCCGCCTCGGGCATGCTGACGGCAACGCCGAACGCCGTCGCTCCAAAACCCGCCAGCGCGACAAGCAGCGCGGCCATCATGCCAAGGCGTTGATGGAAAGCGAGCACCCCCATCATCTGCGCCGGACGCGCCGAGAGCGCCAAGACCCGAACTCCCTCGTTCAGGTGAGCCACAGGTTGGATCGGTTGATCAGGGTTCAACGCACACCTTCCAAGGCGACGCGCGCGCCTGCGCCGCCAAGCCGTCCACTAGAATCGCGCGCGATTCGCCGCGACGGTTCGCGACAAGCCCGAGGCTCACGGCCGAATTCAGTATAGCCATCACGCCGGCCGCAGCGGCTTGTATATCCCGAGTGATTCACGCTTTGCATTGAGCCTCATTTTGACGAGCCAGTATCCCGTAACCGACGCCGTACGACATGCCATGGCCGTGTCGCTGCGGGGGTGCAGTGAACTCTTGCCGCTTACGGATTGGCAATTCAAGCTCGCGCGTTCGCAAGCCACCGGCACGCCGTTGCGCATCAAACTCGGCCTGGACCCGACCGCCCCCGACCTTCACATCGGCCATACCGTCGTTCTGAACAAGATGCGCCAGCTGCAGGACCTGGGGCATACGGTGATATTCCTCATCGGCGACTTCACGTCGATGATCGGCGACCCGTCAGGGCGCAACGCGACGCGGCCTGCCTTGACGCGGGAGCAAATCGAGGCCAACGCCCAGACTTACTACAAGCAGGCAAGCCTGGTTCTCGACCCGGCAAAGACCGAGGTCCGATACAACTCCGAATGGAGCGACCCGCTGGGCGCGCGCGGCATGATCGAACTCGCCGCCAAATACACCGTGGCACGGATGCTTGAGCGCGACGATTTCACGAACCGAATGAAAGCCGGTACGCCGATCAGCGTGCATGAATTGCTCTACCCGCTGATGCAGGGCTACGACTCGGTGGCCCTGAAGAGCGACCTTGAACTCGGCGGCACCGACCAAAAATTCAACTTGCTCGTCGGACGCGCCTTGCAGGCCGAATACGGCCAGGAGCCGCAGTGCATTCTGACGATGCCCTTGCTCGAAGGCCTGGACGGCGTCGAGAAAATGTCCAAGAGCAAAGGCAATTGCATCGGCATCACCGAACCGGCGGACCAAATGTTCGCCAAACTCCTGTCGATCAGCGATGACATGATGTGGCGCTATTTCACGCTGCTCAGCTTTCGCACCGAGGCGGAAATCGCGAACTTGCGAGCTGAAGTGCAGGGCGGACGCAATCCAAAAGACGTGAAAGTGCTGCTCGCCAAGGAAATCACGACTCGCTTTCACAGCGCGGCCTCAGCGCAGGCCGCGGATGCGGACTTTCACCATCGTGCGCGCGGCGGCGTCCCCGATGAAATCATCGAACTGCTGCTGCGTGGCGCGCCGCTTGGCATCGGCGCGGTCCTCAAGCAGGCTAATTTAGCGCCCTCGGGAAGCGAAGCGATGCGCCTCGTCGAGCAGGCGGGCGTGCGCGTTGACGGCACCATCATCAGCGACAAGGGTCTCAAGCTCGGTTGCGGAACTTTCGTGGTCCAGGTGGGCAAACGCAAGTTCGCCCGGATTACCATTGAGCCGTGATGCAACGCAGGCTCGCACTGGCGCTTCTCCTCGGCGGTGTTGCCGGGTTCGCGCGCGCCGACGTGTCCGCGGCAGAGCAGGCGCGGATCGACCGCCTCATCGAATTCGTCCAGTCGCGCAAAGACGTGAAATTCGTGCGCAACGGCAGCGACTACTCCTGCGAAGACGCCGCTAGGTTCATGCGCCGCAAGTTGAAGTCGATGGGCGAGCACGTCACATCGGCGCAGCAGTTCATCGACCAGATCGCGAGCAAGTCCAGCACCACCGGCCAGCCCTACCTGATTCGGTTTGCGGACGGCAAGACCATTCCCTCAGCACAATTTCTCGGCGAGGAGCTCAAGCGGATGGACGCCAAGAACTGAAGCGAGCCGCTGCGGCGGCGCGGTCGGCGAGATGCCATGCTCGCGTGCGGCTATCCAATGGTTTGCCGCGGCCGACATGGTGCATGCCAACGAAACACGGTACTCGCGCCGCGTGAATCAGTCGGCCCGAGCGCCATCCGACGTGAGCCGTTCCACCCACTCGTTGCACGGCATGCCCGCGCGGGCTCGCAAATCCATCGCGCATGCGTTGCAATGCGACAGCGTGCCATCCTGGAGCGTTGAACTCGCGTCGCCGATTCGAGCGCTCGTGTGTGCGACGGTGCACGCCGCGATGCCTGCGCGCTGCAGCACCGCGAGTGCGGCAATCCCGGCGTCGTCTCTGCCAACGCCCGCGTCATTGAAAACCACGGCACTGGGTGCGGCTTCGAGCGCGTACCTTGCCGAGCTGATGCCGCCGTGCGAGCCGCACACGATCACCGCCCCCGCGACGCCACCCACTGCCTGCGTGATGCTGTCGACGACGACCAGAGCGCGATGGTTCATTCGGCGTGCGAGTAAGGAGATCCGCAGCCTAGCAGGAGACAGGCTTGGACGACCACGACCTTACTGGTAACGCCGCGCGTCCTCGATGACCTTGCCGTCATTGGGCAAGCTGCCCACGGCGCACAGGACGACCTCACCGCGCAGCTTGGTGACGTCGCGAATCGACTCGGCGATGCGCTCGCGCAGGCCTTCAGCAGCCGCTGCCGGGCTCTCGCAATGCAGTGTCATGCGGTCGTTAGCCATTTCGCCCTCAATGACGAGCCGCGCCCGCCCCAAGTCGGGGTAGCGCCGCACCACCTCGGCGACCTGGCTCGGGTGCACGAACATTCCGCGCACTTTGGCAGTTTGATCGGCCCGCCCAAGCCAGCCGCGAATGCGCTGGTTCGTTCGGCCACTCGGGCACTGGCCCGGAAGAACCGCCGACAAGTCGCCGGTGCCGAAGCGGATCAGCGGGTAGTCGGGGTTCAGCGAAGTCACGACGATCTCACCCACTTCGCCATCGGCAAGCGGCTCGCCGGTGCCGGGACGGACGATTTCGACGATCACCGCTTCATCGAGCACCAGGCCCTCGCGCGGCGCGGTCTCATAGGCCACCAGACCGAGGTCGGCCGTCGCGTAACTTTGATAGGCGGCGATCCCGCGCTCGCCCAGCCAGTCGCGCAGGCTCGGCGGAAAGGCTTCGCCCCCCACCAGCGCCTTCTTCAGCGAACCGACTGCCACGCCCTGCTCAGCGGCCTTTTCCAGGATGATCTTCAAGAAGCTCGGCGTGCCGATATAGCCGGCGGGCTTCAAGTCGGCGATCGCCTGAACCTGCATCTCGGTCTGCCCGACCCCGGCGGCGAACACCGCGCAGCCGATGGCACGGGCGCCGGTATCCATCATCGACCCTGCCGGCGTGAAGTGATAGCTGAAGCTGTTGTGCACCAGGTCGCCGGCGCGAAAGCCTGCGGCGAAGATCGCGCGCGCCATACGCCAGTAGTCGGCGGCTTCGCCCTCGGGTTCGTAAATCGGCCCGGGCGAACTGAAGACGCGTACCGCACCGCGGCGTGTACCCCAGCCGATCGTGGAAAACCCGCCGAACACATCCTCCGCGCGAAGCTTCTTCTGGCGCTCCATCAGTTCGCTCTTGCGGACCACCGGCAGGCGTGCGAGCGCAGCGCGGCTGCGAATCGTGTCCGGGTCGACTCCGGCAAGGAGTTCGCGAAAAACCGGGGTCTGGTTTTGGGCCTGTGCCACTTGCTTTGGCAGCGCCGCGAGCAACGCAGCTTCGCGCTGCGCCGGGGCGCGGGTTTCGAGGGTGTCGTAGTGCATGGGCTTCAGTCGTCGTCGGCGCGGGCCGCGCGCAGCTTCGCGGCGTCGACCAGCTTGCGTTGTTCGGGAGGAGTGGCAATGGCATAACGGTCGAACCCGGAGCCGCCGGGTTTTTTCAGGTCCACCGAAAGAACGCCAGCCTCGTCGTGAAAGTGCAAGAAGGCAGAACCACGCAGGTAGAAGATTCCCGGCCGCACTTCCTTGAGTCCCTTGACAGCCCGGAACTCGCGCAGCAGCGGCAGAAACGGCTCGAGTGCTTTGGCGTCGGCATGGGCCATTTCACGCTCCCCCAAATTAGGCAAGCCAGCGCTTGCGTCGCTTGTAGCTCTTCACGTCGCGAAAACTCTTGCGGTCGCCGCCGCCCACGCCGAGGTAGAACTCCTTCACGTCCTCGTTCTCGCGCAAGGAGTCGGC
>JBEBHW010000368.1:0-4491 GCA_040081145.1 Burkholderiaceae bacterium | reverse complement strand
GTGCCATTCGAGCCGGCGACGATGCGATCGACGCCGCTCGATCCGGAATCGCGGTAGGTATCGGTGCCGTCGCCGGTGCCGGTGACGACGTAGGTGTCGCTGCCGTCGCGTCCGTCGAGAAAGTCGTTGCCGCCCATGCCAATGAGTCGATCGTTGCCCGCCGAGCCACGCAAATCATTGGCACCTGCGTCCCTGGACCTGTCGGCCGTGTTGTCGCCGATCAGGAGCACCGAACCGTCGGCGAAGGTAAAGTTGCTGGTCGTGAACTGGGCGAGCGTGCCGCCCTGGCCCACCTTAAGTCTGACTGACTCGCTGCCCAGCCTGAAGGTCAGTGTCGATCCGGCCGCCGTGATATCGAGGTCCGCTGCGCTTCCGCTGTCGAAATGGAGGTTGTCGACCCTGGCATTGAAGTCGATCAACGCTCCATTGACCTGCGAAAAACGATACGTTGCCATAGTGAGGAGGCCCTTCAAGTTAGGGATTGACGAATCGGTTGTATACGCGTAGGCGGCGGCGATCATCCCACAGATTTGGGACTTGCATACCCCGAGTGAGATTGGGTTTGGGCTAAGAACTTAGCCCAGACTTAAAATCATGAGCGCGGCTGCGACGCAGGCGAGCACGCCCTGAAAGAGACCCCTACAAGTCGGTGCGCAATCGCCAGATCTCGGGGAAGAGCACGACGTCGAGCATCTTGCGCAAGTAGCCTACGCCGCTCGTGCCGCCGGTCCCGCGCTTGAAGCCGATGACTCGCTCCACCGTCGTCACGTGGCGAAAGCGCCAGAGGCGAAACGCGTCTTCGAGGTCGGTGAGTTCTTCGCCAAGCTGGTACAGGTCCCAGTGGTGTTCCGGATCGCGGTAGACGGTAAGCCAGGCTTGTTCGACGGCGTCGCTCGCCGGGTAGGCTTGCGTCCAGTCGCGCTCGGTGTGGCTCGCGGGGACGGCCAGTCCGCGGCGCGCGAGCAGGCGCAGCGATTCGTCGTAAAGCGACGGCGCGCGCCACGCCGCCTCCACTTGCGCCAGCAGGTCGGGCCGGTGCGAATGCGGTTTCAGCATCGCCGCATTCTTGTTGCCGAGCATGAATTCGATTTGCCGGTACTGCCAGCTCTGAAAGCCGCTGCTGCTCGCCAGATAGGGGCGGATCGCGGAGTACTCGGGCGGCGTCATCGTCGCCAGCACGTCCCAGGCGTGCACGAGCTGCTCCATGATTTTGCTGACGCGGGCGAGCATCTTGAAGGCGCTGCCGAGCTTGTCGGCCTTGATGCACTGCACGGCGGCGGCGAGTTCGTGCAGCAGCAGCTTCATCCACAGCTCGCTCGTCTGGTGCTGGACGATGAACAGCATCTCGTTGTGTTCGGGCGAGCGCGGGTGCTGCGCACCGAGCACGGCGTCCAGGTGCAGGTAGTCGCCGTAGCTCATGTCCTTGGAGAAGTCGAGCTTGGCGGCGTCGGGCTCGGGGTGCGTTGGCGTACTCATGGCGGGGTCCCTCCGGGCCGTATTATTGCTTGACACCTCAAATATCAAGGCATAAAGTTCAAAGGATGCGAATCACTTGTGTCGGCGGCGGCCCCGCGGGTTTGTACTTCTCGCTGCTCATGAAGCAGCAGAACCCGGCCCATCAGGTGACGTTGATCGAGCGCAACGCCGCGTCCGACACCTTCGGCTGGGGCGTCGTGCTGTCGGACCAGATGCTGGGCGCACTGCGCCGCGCCGACGCCAAGACCGCGGCTCAGGTGTTCGAGTCGTTCAACCATTGGGACGACATCGAAGTCCACTTCCAGGGCCGCAGCGTGCGCTCCTCGGGCCACGGGTTTTGCGGAATCGGCAGGAGGCGCCTGCTCAACATCTTGCAGGACCGCTGCCTTGAACTCGGCGTGGACTTGCGCTTTTCCACCGACTGCGCAAGCGTCGAAGACATTGGCGCCGATCTCATCATCGCCGCCGACGGCCTGAACAGCCGCATCCGCACCCAGTACGCCGCGACCTACGAGCCCGACGTCGACTTGCGCCAGTGCCGCTTCGTCTGGCTCGGCACCCGCAAGGCGTTCGACGCATTCACGTTTGCCATCGAACACACGCCGTGGGGCTGGTTCCAGGCGCACGCCTACCGCTTCGACGCCGAAACGTCGACGTTCATCGTCGAGGCGCCCGAAGTCGTGTGGCGCGCCGCCGGCCTGGAAGACATGAGCAAGGAAGACGGCATCGCCTTTTGCGAAAAGCTTTTTGCCAAGTACCTCGACGGCCACAAACTCATGAGCAACGCCGCGCACCTGCGCGGCTCGGCCGCGTGGATCCGCTTCCCACGGATCGTGTGCAAACACTGGGTGCACCGGCTCGCCAGCGGCACGCCCGTCGTGCTGATGGGCGACGCGGCGCACACGGCGCACTTTTCCATCGGCTCGGGGACCAAACTCGCACTGGAAGACGCGATCGACCTCGCCGCGAGTCTGGCGGCGCACCCGGCCGACGTGAACGCAGCCCTCGTCGACTACGAAGCGCGGCGCAGCGTCGAGGTCCTGAAGATCCAGAACGCGGCGCGCAATTCGACCGAATGGTTCGAAAACGTCGAACGCCACGCGAAACTCGCACCGGAACAGTTTGCGTACTCGCTGTTGACGCGCTCGCAGCGCATTTCCCACGAGAACCTGCGCCTGCGCGACGCGGCTTACGTCGGCAGCTTCGAAGACTGGCTCGCGCAGCGCGCCGGGCTGCAGGCGCACGGCGTGCCGCCGATGTTCACGCCGTTCACGCTGCGAGGCGTCACGCTGAAGAACCGCGTCGTCGTCTCGCCGATGGCGCAGTACAGTGCAGTCGACGGCGTTCCCGGCGACTACTACCTCGTGCACATGGGCGCGAGAGCAATGGGCGGCGCGGCGCTCATCTTCACCGAAATGACGTGCCCGTCGCCGAGCGCGCGCATCACTCCCGGGTGCTGCGGCTTGTGGAACGACGCGCAGCAGCACGCGTGGCAGCGCATCGTCGAATTCGTCCACTCCCAGCGCGGCGCGAAGGTCGCGCTGCAGCTCGGCCACTCGGGTGCGAAGGGCTCGACGCGCGTGCCATGGGAGGGCGAAGACGAGCCGCTGGCGAGCGGCAACTGGCCGCTGCTGTCGGCTTCGCCCCAACAGTACGTGGCGGGAGTGAGCGACTGGTCGCGCGCCATGACACGCGCCGAGATGGACACGGTGCGCGATGAATTTGTGGTGGCGACGCGGCGCGCCATCGAGGCCGGTTTCGACTGGCTGGAACTGCACTGCGCGCACGGCTATTTGCTCTCGGCCTTTCTCTCACCGCTCACGAACCAGCGCACCGACGCCTACGGCGGCAGCGTGGAGAACCGCTTGCGCTACCCGCTCGCAGTGTTCACCGCGATGCGCGCGGCATGGCCGGCCCACCTGCCGATGTCGGTGCGGATTTCGGCGCACGACTGGGTTGCCGGTGGCAATACGCCGCTCGAGGCGGTGCAGATCGCGCGCGCCTTCAAGGCCGCCGGCGCAGACCTGATCGACGTGTCGTCGGGGCAGGTGAGCAAGGCGCAGCAGCCGGTGTACGGGCGCATGTACCAGACGCCGTTTGCCGAATCGATTCGCAACGAGGTGGGTATCGCGACGATGGCAGTCGGCGCGATTTCTGAAGCCGACCACGTGAACAGCATCATCGCCGCGGGCCGTGCCGACCTCTGCGCAATTGCCCGGCCGCACTTGGCGAACCCGGCGTGGACGTTGCTCGAAGCGGCGAAGATCGGCTACACCTTGGGGCTGGGTGCCGACTGGCCGGTGCAATACCTGTCGGGCAAGAACCAGCTCGAGCGCAACCTGGAACGCGAGCGCGCCTTGCTCGAGCAGAACGTGGGTCTCACGCCGCAAGAGCAGGCGAACTTGGCTCTGGGGGTGTGATGGCAGGTATCGAACTGATCTCCACGCCGTGGATCCCGGCTTTCGCCGGGATGACACGGATATGCCGTCATCCCGGCGAAAGCCGGGATCCACCCGTCCAGTGCAAGTGAGTGCGGCCAACGCACCCGCACTGCGCCGTGACCTCGAGTCGCGCATCAGCGACGACCATCACCAGGCCCTCAAGCTCTGGCTGCGCCTCTTGTCGTGCACGACACGCATCGAAGACGTGATCCGCAACCGCCTGCGCAGCGAATTCGCAACCACACTGCCGCGCTTTGACCTGCTTGCGCAACTCGAACGCCACCCGGCGGGCCTGACGATGGGCGAACTCTCGCAGCGCATGATGGTGACGGGCGGCAACGTCACCGGCGTCACCGATCAGCTGGAAGGCGAAGGCCTGGTGCTGCGCACGCCGCACCCCGGCGACCGCCGCGCCTACGCAGTGCGCCTCACGCCCGCCGGGCGGCGCCAGTTCCGGCGCATGGCGGCAACGCATGAACAGTGGATCGTCGATCTGTTCTCGGCCTGGACCGATGCCGAGAAGCGCCGCGTCCACAGTCTGCTCGCCACGCTCAAGACGCACCTCGCCGTGAGC
>JBEBHW010000367.1:0-4534 GCA_040081145.1 Burkholderiaceae bacterium | reverse complement strand
GAACACGCCGATGCCGATGTAAGTCGCGCGCCACCCGGCAGTTTCAATGAAGTGCTGCACGATCGGCGGCCAGACGGCGCCGGCGACGTAGTTGCCGCTCATGCAGATGCCCAGCGCAATGCCGCGCCGGCGCGTGAACCACAGCGCCGTGTCGGCGACCAGCGGCGCGAACGTGGCCGAGGTGCCGAGCGCGCCGATCAACACGCCCTGCAGAAGCGCAAACTCGCCGATGCTGCCGGCCATCCCCGCAACGACGAAGCCCACGCTCAAGCCGAGCGTACCGAGCAGCACCGGCGCGATGACGCCAAAGCGGTCGGCGAGTTTGCCCATCAGCACGCCGCCCACGCCGAAGCCGATCAACGTGAGCGTGTAGGGCAGCGACGCGTCGGCGCGCGCCACATTGAACTCCTGCTGCAGGCGCGGCAGCACGACGGTGACGGCGTACATTCCGGAGCCGCCGATCGTCATCAACAACAACGAGGCGAGCAGGCGGGTCCACGCATACAGCGACTCGGTGGGCGGCGCCACCGCAGCGGAATTCGGCATGCTCGCCCCCGCCTAAACGACCATGGGCGTGACGGCACCGTCCATCGCCAGGATCGCGCCGCTGATGTAGCTCGCGCGAGGCGAGGCGAGAAAGACGACGGCAGCGGCAATCTCTTCGGGTTTGGCGATGCGCCCCAGCGGCTGGCGCGCTTGCGCGCGTTGCAGCGCCTCGGCGGGGCTGATGCCCTGCACGCGCGCGTCGGCGGCGAGGCCCTCGGCCATGCGATCGGTCAGCGTCAGCCCCGGATTCACCGCGTTCACGCGCACGCCTTGCGGCGCGTAAGTGTTTGCCATGCCGGCAGTGACGAGCATCAGCGCGGCGTTCGCCGCACCGCCGGCCATGTGAATGCTGCTCGCGACCTTGCCGCCCGCGCCGATGACGTTGACGATGGCGCCGCTGCCGCGCCGCGCCATGCGCTTCACGACCGCGTCCAGCATGTAGACGCACGCGAAATACTTGGCCTGCATCGCGTCCGCCCACGACTGGGGCAGCAGCTCATTGGCCGGCGTGCGGCGTGCTGCGCCAGCCGAGTTGACGAGCACGTCGATCAGCCCCGTCGCGGCTTCGGCCTGCTCCAGCGCCGCCAAAGCCTGGGCGGCGTCGCCTGTGTCTGCGGCGTAGGTGGCGATGCGCGCCGCGGCGCCGGGGTGGGCGTCGCGCAGCGCCGCCGCAGCGCGCTGCAAGTTCGCCGCGTCGCGCGACACCAGGCTGACGTTCGCGCCCTCGTCGAGGAAGGCGTGCGCACACGCCAAGCCGATACCCTTGCTGCCGCCCGTGATCAGGATATGTTTGCCGCTGAGTTGCAGGTCCATCGAAGCCTCGAATGCTGGGGTCAATGCAGGAAATCGCCCATTGGAACACCGATGGCCCCGGCTCCGGGGTCTCGCCAGGGGCCCGTCGGGCTCCTAGACTGCGCAGGTCAACACCAGCCCTGGAGGAACCATGCTTCGCACCCCGCTCGCAGCGCTTCTCATTGCCGCCCTGGGCGGCACCGCGACCGTGGCGCGCTCGCAAGGCCCGTCGGAGGGGTTTCTGTGCTGCAACCTGCGCTCCGACGGGAGTTGGATCAGCGACGTCAACTATGTCGCCGGCGCCAAGCAGACGATTCCCGCCGGCACGCCGGTCAAGGTCACGGGCTTCGGCCGCTACCGCGTGTTCATCGAATTCGATGGCAAGAAGCAGGCGCTCGGCAACGACTACAGCCGCACCGTGAAGATGGAAGAGTTCGCGCAGCGCTACATCGTGCCGCAGGACCCTTGGGCTGCGTTGCGCAGCGCGCCGCCCAAGGTGCGCGACGCGGTGAAAAACTCGCGCATCAGCCGCGGCATGACGCGTGCCCAGGTGTTGATGGCGCTGGGCTACCCGATCGCCAGCGCGACGCCGGACCTGGACGCGCCGCTGTGGCGCTACTGGACTTCGAGTTCCGCCGAATACCAGGTGTTCTGGGGCGAGGATGGTCGAGTCGACAAGATCTTCGGCGCTGCGGCGACGCGTGCGCTGGTCGAACTCGAGTGATCCCTGTCGGGCCGCGCCGCAAGTAGCCTCGCCTGGTCTAGCAGCTTGGGCGGCAGAAGACCGGGCCCGCGCCGGGAAGAGTTGCCGGCCCAGTCTAGGCGCCGGCGAGGCGCGTGGCGGGCTCCTGGCTTCGCGGCGTCAGGCCTTCCCCGCCGGCGCCACCAGGGTTCCCGGCGGTGCCGCGCGCAGCGCGGCGAGCAGCGTGCGCAAGCGCTCGCGCAAGGCCGGGTCGCCGCAGCGGCTGCGCAGCAGCGTCACGAGCCCCTCGGCACGATGTTTGGCGTCCACCGCCGGTGCGCCGCGGCCTTCGAGCGTGTCTTTGAGCGCGCGCAGTTTCAGCGCACGCCGCGCCGCCAGGCGTTCGGGCGACGCCGGCAGGTCCAGCGAGGCTTCGAGGTGCACGAGCCATTCGTCGAGCGCCGCGTCCGACTTCGCCGTGGCTTGCGCTGAAGTTGACCAGCGCTGGGCAAACGCCTGTTGCCACGCGGCGGGCAGTCGGATGTCGAGCGCGTCTTGCGCGGCCCAGCGCTGCGCAAGGTCCGCTTCGTCCAGCGCCGCGGCCTCGCGCTCCTCGCACAGGGCCAAGCGGGCCACGGCGCCGTCGCACGTGGCCTGCCAAGCCGCCTGGCCGCTGGCGCTCAAGGCGCGCAGCGCCGCGGCGTGCGCCTGATGCAAGCGGGCTTCGAGCGCGTGCAGCGTACCGCGTGGCGGCTCGCCGGCCATCCGCCATTCGCGGTCAACGTCGGCCAAGGTGCGCTCGATGTCGGTCGCGGGCGTGTTGCTGCTCAAAGCCTCGAGACGCTGCAACAAGGCCTCGCGCGCCGCGAGGTTGGCGGCGAGTTCGGTGTCGCGCGCATTCGCTGCGGCGTCGCGTTGCGTGAACACCGCGTCGGTGGCGCCCTTGAAGCGTGACCACAGCGCGCTTTCCACGCCGCGCAGCAGCGTCACCTGGCGCGCGCTGTGTTGCCACGCAGCCTGCAATTCGCGCACGCGCGCAAACGCGTCGCGCAACTCCGGCTGGCGTTTCACGTCTTCGACCAGGGCCTCGGCGCGCTCGATGAGTTGCCGGCGCACGCCTTCGGCGACGCCGCGCGCCGCCTGCAACGGCGCCTCGACACGCTCGACACTGCTCGCCAGGCGCTGCTGGATTGCGCTGCGCGCGCCCGTCGGGACGGTGTGCTCGAGCGGGCCGAGCGGCCGCCAGGCGCGCTGAAAGTTCTCCAGCGCGCGCGCCTGCTCTTTCCAGAACGCGGCGACGGTTTCGCTGTCGTCGGATCCCGGCTGCGCAGGCAGCGCCTCGAGTTCAGCGAGCAAGGCTTCGCGCGTCGCCAGATTCGCCTGGCGCTGCGCCTTCAGCGCAGCGAGCTGCGCCGCCACTGGTTCATGCGCGATGTGCAGCGCCGCGTCGAAGCGCTTCCAGAGCGTCTGGTTCGCGGGCGCGCCCAGGCGGTCGAGTTCTTTCCAACGCCGGCGCAAGTCTTGAATCGCGTCGGCATGCGCTTTGAGGCGCAGCTTGGGGACACCGGCCTTGCGCCTGGGAGCATCGGCCCGGGGCGCCTGCGGCTGCGCTGCGGGCTGCGGGGGCCGGCGGTCTTGCGCCGCCATGCCCTCTTGCACCGAGTCGTCCTGCGCCGCGAGCGAGTGCTCCGCGTCGACTTCCCCCGTGAGCGCCTGCGCCGACTCGCCCGGTGCCCCGGGCGAATGCGCCGCGTCGTCCTGCGTCGCAAGGGCCGGCACTGGATTCGCCGGCGGCGCTGGATCCGCCGGCGCTGCGTCCTGCAATGGCGGCGGCACCCCGGTGCGCTCGCTGCGGCCGCCGGCCGCTTCAGTCAGGCGCGCCAGCGCTTCGGCCTGCATCACCAGGTCGTCGCGGGCGCGCCCGCCACCCCATTGTTGCCAGCCCTTGAGCCGGCCACGTTCGGCGTAAAGCAGCTGAATTCGCGAGGTCAGCGCGTCGCCCGGCTTGACGCCGTGAAACGTATCGAGCAGTGCGTCGATCGCCTCCAGGTGCTCCTGCATTGCGCCGAGCTGGCCGTCCGCAAGTGCGGCCTCGCACTGTTGCAAGAGCCCGTCCAGCGCCTGGCGCTGCTCGGCGCTCAAGCTTCGGGGTGGCGCCGGCGCTGCCGGGGGCGGCGGCGCTTCGGCCACGGGTGCCGCCGCAGCCGGCGGCGGCTCGGCCCAGCGCGCCTGGGTTTGTTCGGCGCCTTGCAGCGCCGCTTGCAGCGCCTGGTCGAGCGCGGCGCTTGCCGCCACGTCGATTCGCGCGTCGCGCAGCGCCTGCGCGGTCGCGCACGATCCGCGCAAGGTGTCGGCGTCCTCGCTGCTGCCAAGCAATGCCGCGGCGCGCTGCAGGTCGGCCAGCGCGGCCTTCGCCTCCAACACCCAGCGTTGCACCTGCTGCTCTTGTTCGCCGCGTTCGCGCACCGAGTGATTCAGGTTTTCGCGCCAGGTCGCGAACTCGCTGCGCTGCTT
>JBEBHW010000366.1:0-4541 GCA_040081145.1 Burkholderiaceae bacterium | reverse complement strand
GTCGTACCACGACATGGTGTCGGTGACCTTGGTCTTGTAAGGCATGCGCTCGTCGTCGAACACGCACAGCGGCCGCAGCGACCCGGCGCGCCACTGCGCAACCGCTTCGATCGGGTTGTTGACGGTCGAGTCGACCTGCTTGCCCACCAGCTGGACCGCCACTTCACCGCCGCCCTTGTACGGGATGTAGATGAACTTGGTTCCCGTCGCCTTCTCCAGGCCCACCGTCAGGATCTGGTCTTCCTGCTTCGAACCCGTGCCGCCCATCTTGAACTTGTTGGGCCCGGCGGCCTTGACCGCAGCGATGTAGTCCTTCGCCGTCTTGTAGGGGGTCTCGGCGTTGACCCAGAGCACGAACTGGTCGAGCGCCATCATCGACACCGGCGTCATGTCTTTCCAGTTGAACGGCACGCCGGTGGCCATCGGCGTCGTGAACAGGTTCGACAGCGTGATGATGATCTTGTGCGGGTCGCCTTTGGCTTCCTTCACGGCGAGAAAACCTTCTGCGCCCGCGCCGCCGGCCTTGTTCACGACGACCATCGACTCCTTCATCAGCTTGTGCTTGACGACGATGCCCTGCACCAGGCGCGCCATCTGATCGGCGCCGCCGCCCGTGCCTGCGGGCACCACAAACTCGACGGGCTTGCTCGGCTCCCACGCCAGCGCCGGGCCGGCCAGCGCCAGTGCGGCAGCCGCAGCGCAGATCGCCTGCGCGGTGCTGCGCGCCATGATTGCGTGATTGATCATCGTCATCTCTCCTTGGGTGTCTTGGGGCTGAATTGAAGAACCGCCATCGCGGGGCTCGCCTCGGCGCGAATGGTCAGTCTCTTGGGGCGAAAAACCATTGACCGCAGTCAATTTTCAGGGAATACCCGCGGGCACGCCGCCGCGGTGACTTGAAACTCTTTGCGATTCTCTCGCAGCGCGAGGCGCGTCCAGCGCGGCGTTGCTGCGTGTGGGTTAACCCCCGCTCGATCGCCCGTGTGGGCGATGCAAGATTCGGTGCGGCCGATGCGAGTTCGGCCACCCATGCCACAGGAGATTTACCGATGCGCCTTTTTCAATTCGTTCGCTTTGCCCTGCTCAGCTTGGGCTTGAGTGCCAGTTTGGCGGCCTTCGCCCAGTACCCGAATCGCCCGGTGACGCTCGTCGTTCCCTGGGGCGCGGGCGGCGGCACCGACGCGGTGGCGCGGTTCATCGGCAGCCTGATGGAAAAAGACCTGGGCCAGCCCGTGAACGTCGTGAACCGCACCGGCGGCTCGGGCGTCGTCGGCCACTCGGCGATCGCGAGTGCGGCGCCCGACGGCTACACGATAGGCATGATCACGGTGGAAATCACGATGATGCACCACCAGAAGCTCACCGAACTCGACCCGACGAGCTACACGCCGATCGCGCTCGTGAATCTCGACCCGGCGGGTTTTCAGGTGCGCGCCGATTCGCCGTACAAGTCGATGAGCGACGTGTTCGCCGCGGTGAAGGCGAACCCCGGCAAGTTCAAGGCGTCGGGAACCGGCCAGGGCGGCATCTGGCACCTCGCGCTGGCGGGAATGCTCAGCGACGCAAAGATCGACCCGGCGACCGTCCCCTGGGTTCCGTCCAACGGCGCCGCGCCCGGGCTGCAAGACCTGGCTGCGGGCGGCGTCGAGTTCGTGCCGTGCTCGTTGCCCGAAGCCCGATCCCTCATCGAAGCAGGAAAGGTGCGCTCGCTCGCCGTCATGGACGAGCGCCGCGCCGCGCTGTTCCCGAACGTTCCCACCCTCAAAGAAGCGACCGGCTCGGGCTGGGCAACGGGCGCATGGCGTGGCATTGCGGCGCCCAAGGGTCTGCCGAAAGACATTGCCGCCAAGCTTGAAGCTTCCGTGAAGAAAGCCTACGACAGCAAGGAATACAAAGACTTCATGGCGCAGCGCGGCTTTGGCACGCTGTGGGGCAACGCGGATGAATTCGCGCGCTTCATGGCCAAGGGGGATGCCGACATGAAAACCGTGATGACGGCAGTGGGCATCGCGAAGTGAGCGGCCAGGCGAGCCGCACGCCCGCGAGCGCCAAGTGAGCGCCAAGTGAGCGACCCGGCGCGCGGCCCGGCGCGAACCACCGCTGCTCCAAGCCCGGCGCAGGCTGCGCAGGCCAGGCCTGCGTGAGCCGCAGCGACCGAAGCGTCGGCATCGGCATCGCCGTCTTGGCGCTGGCCGTGTTGTGGTCGGCGCGGGCGTTCCCCAACGTTCCCGGCCAAAAGCTCGGCGCGGCGTTCCTGCCGATGCTGATCGGCTTGGGCCTGCTGCTTTGCGCAATCGCCCTGATCCTGCGCAAGCCCGCGACTGCCGCCGCTGTGCCGCCACCGAACGAGGCCACCGAAGAACACTTCGGCAGTTCGGCGCTGACGATAGGCGCCGTCGTCGTCTACATCGTCGCTTCGGACGCGGTGGGTTTTCTGCTGCTCGCGCCGCTGTGCCTGCTCGCAACGTTTCTCGCGCAGCGCGTGCGCTTCGTCCCCGCAGTCCTGTGGAGCCTGGGCGGAACCGTGCTCGTGCACGTCGCGTTCTACAAACTCCTGCGCGTGCCGCTGCCTTGGGGCGTGCTCACGCCGTTTTACTGAACGCGCACGATGGACGCCATCTCCCTCGCCTTCGGGCTGGTCTTCGAGCCGTACGTGCTGCTCGTGATTTTTCTGTCTGCGCTGTTCGGCCTGTTCGTCGGCGCGATTCCGGGCTTGACGGCGACGATGGCCACGGCCTTGCTCGTTCCGGTCACGTTCTTCATGCCGCCGGTGCCCGCGGTGGCTGCAATCGTCACCGCCACGGCAATGGCGATTTTTTCCGGCGACATCCCGAGCGCCTTGCTGCGCATGCCCGGAACGCCGGCCTCGGCGGCGTACACCGACGAGGCCTACCTGCTCACCAAGGCCGGCAAGGCCGAACTCGCGCTCGGCGCGGGGCTCGTGTTCTCTGTCCTCGGCGGCATCTTCGGCGTGCTCGTGTTGATCGTCGCGGCGCCGGCGCTCGCCGAAGTTGCGCTCAAGTTCAGCTCGTTCGAATACTTCTGGCTTGTCATGCTCGGCTTCACGTGCGCGATCTTCATCGCCGGGGTCGACCCGCTGAAAGGCGTGGTCTCGCTGTTGCTCGGCCTGCTGATCTCGGTGGTGGGCCTGGACAATCCAGCCGGCACGCCGCGCTATACCTTCGGCAGCGCCGAACTCACTGGCGGAATTTCGCTGATTCCGCTCATGATCGGCATGTTCGCCGTCTCGGAAGTGCTGCGCTACTCGGTGCAGGTGGTCAAACCCATCATGGCAACGAGCGCGCATTTCGGCAACGTCTTCGCCGGCATGTGGGGGCTGCTCAAGAAGTACCCGCTGCAACTGCTGCGCGGCTCGGCGCTGGGCACGCTCGTCGGCGCGCTGCCTGGCGCCGGCGCCGACATCGCGGCGTGGATGTCGTACGCCGTCTCCAAGCGCTTTTCCAAAGAGCCCGAGAAGTTCGGCACCGGCCATATCGAGGGCATCGTCGAATCGGGCGCGGCAAACAACTCGGCGCTGGGCGGCGCGTGGATCCCGGCGCTCGTGTTCGGCATTCCCGGCGACTCGATCACCGCGATCGCGATCGGTGTGCTGTACCTGAAAGGCATGAATCCAGGGCCCACGCTGTTCATCAACAACCCGCAGAACATCTATGCCGTGTTCATCGTCTTCATCCTGGCGCAGCTGTTGATGTTGCCGCTGGGCTGGGCGGCGATCCGCGCGGCACGCCAGATCCTGCGCATTCCGGCGAGCGTGTTGATGCCGCTGATCCTGCTGTTTTGCATCGTCGGCAGTTTTGCCATCAATAACAGCCTGTTCGGTGTGATCGTGATGCTCATCGCCGGCGTGATCGGATTTTTCATGGAGCGCTGGGGCTTCCCTGTCGCGCCCACCATCCTGGGCGTGGTACTCGGGACGATGCTGGAGGAGAACTTCTTCTCCAGCCTGATCAAGGCCGACGGCAATTTCTTCGCGTTCTTCGAGCGCCCCATCGCCGGTGCGCTGGGCGCGACGACCCTGTTGATCTGGCTCTGGCCGGTACTGCGCGGCGCCGTGCGCCGCGCCCGCGGGCGGCGCGCGATCGCCTGAGGGCGGGCAGGTCGCTGCCGCGCGAGGAGCCGCCCATGCAGCCCGCCTGGATCGACGCCTTCGAAGCCGTGTTGCGCGGCTGCGCCGTGCACGCCGGCGATACGGTGGCGGTGCTGCACGAAACGCGCAGCCGGCCCGAGCTGGCGGACCTCGCGCGCCGTGCCGCGGCGCGCATCGGCGCGCTGAGTTTCGGCCTGGAGCTGACTTCGGGCGGGCCTGGAGGCGCCGCGCCGCAGCGCGGGACGCGCGCAAGCACGCCGATTCACTCCATCGCGCCGGTCGTCTCCGTGCTCGGCGGCTCCACGCTCGTCGTCGACTGCACCGTCGACGGCCTGATGCACGCGCCCGAGCTGCTGAGCATCCTGAAGGGCGGCGCGCGCATCGTCTACCTCGGCAACGAGCACCCCGAAGCGCTGGCGCGGCTGGTTCCTGA
>JBEBHW010000365.1:0-4543 GCA_040081145.1 Burkholderiaceae bacterium | reverse complement strand
GCCGGCACGCCCTTGCAACGCTGCGTCCACTTGCGTCCAGCGCGGCAGCGGCGCCACGGCGCCGAAACCGAGCGTGCTGAGCGCCGCAGCGACATTCGCGACGCGCGCCGCGTCAACGAGTGTCGCGCCGCGTGCGAGTTGCGCGAGAAGCGCGCCGGCAAAGCAGTCGCCGGCGCCCGTTGCGTCGACCGGCGTGACGTGAAATGCCGGCAGCCGCGTCTGCGCAGAGTCCTGCGAAACGATGCAGCCTTGCGCACCGAGCTTGAGGATCACGGCACGCGCACCCTGGTCATGCGCCCAGCGGAGCATCGCCTCGGGCTCCTGAATGCCGGTCAACATCGCGACTTCGTCGCTGCTCGGCAGAAACAGGTCGCACTGCGGCAGAACCCGGCGTGTCGCATCGAGTGCCTGCGTCGCCGACCACAGACGCGGCCGGTGGTTCAGGTCGAAGCTGACGCGCGCACCGCTCGCGCGCGCCAGCGCCAGCGCCTCGAAAACCGTGTCGCACGCGCTCTGGCTGATCGCGAGCGAAATTCCCGAGACGTGCAATTGCGCAGCGCGGGCGAGCAGCTCGCGCGGCAGGCTCGCGGGCGTCATCAGGCTCGCGGCGCTGCCTGCGCGGCGGTAAGTGAATTCATGGCCGATCGCAGCATGGCTCACGAAGTAGATTCCGGTCGGGGCGCCCGGAACCCTGCGCACACCATCGGTGGCCACGCCTTCGCGCTGCCACAGATCGAGCAGTGAAGCGCCGAAGTTGTCGTCACCCACCTGCGTGATGTAGGCACCGCGTGCGCCCAGGCGCGCTGCGGCAATCACAGCGTTCGACGTGTCGCCGCCGAAGCCCATCTGGAATTCGGGCCGCGTCGGATCGCGCTGGTTGAATTCGATCAGCGGCTCGCCGATCGCGACGAGGTCGAGCGTCTTTGCCGCGGCGTTGTGCAGATCGGTCATGCGCCGTTCCGAGCAACTGCGCTCAGAATAAGAAGTAGCGCTGCGCCATCGGCAGCACGCTCGCCGGCTCGCAAGTGAGCAATACGCCGTCGGCGCGCACCTCGTAGGTCTGCGGATTCACTTCCATCTTCGGCAAGTAGGCGTTGTGCACCATGTGCTGCTTGCGCACGCCGCGGCAGCCGCGTACGGCGCTCACCGCCTTGTTCAGCCCGAGGCGATGGCGCAGGCCGGCGTCCACCGCGTGCCCGCTCATGAAAGTCAGCGAGCCCTGATGCACTGCGCCGCCGAAGGAGCCGAACATCGGCCGGTAGTGCACCGGCTGCGGCGTCGGAATCGACGCGTTCGGGTCGCCCATCGCCGCCGCGGCAATGAAGCCGCCCTTGAGAATCAACGAAGGCTTGACGCCGAAGAACGCCGGCTTCCAGAGCACCAGATCCGCCCATTTGCCGACTTCGATGCTGCCCACTTCATGCGCGATGCCGTGCGCGAGCGCCGGGTTGATCGTGTACTTCGCCACATAGCGTTTCGCGCGCGCGTTGTCGTTGCGCGCGCCATCGCCAACCATGCCGTTCGCGCCAGTCAACTTGCCGCGCTGCACTTTCATCTTGTGCGCCGTCTGCCAGCAACGCAGAATGACTTCGCCGACGCGCCCCATCGCCTGCGAGTCGGAGCTGAACATGCTGATCGCGCCCAGATCGTGCAGCACGTCTTCCGCGGCAATCGTCTCCTTGCGAATCCGGCTCTCGGCAAACGCCAGGTCTTCGGCGATGTTCGGATCGAGGTGGTGGCACACCATCAACATGTCGACGTGCTCGTCCAGCGTGTTCACGGTGTAGGGCATCGTCGGGTTCGTCGAGCTCGGCAGAAAGTTCGCTTCGCCAACGACGCGCAGGATGTCGGGCGCGTGTCCGCCGCCTGCGCCTTCGGTGTGGAATGCGCAGAGCGTGCGGCCCTTCGTCGCGGCAATCGTGTGCTCGACAAAACCAGACTCATTGAGCGTGTCGCTGTGGATCGCAACCTGCGTATCGGTTTCTTCGGCAACGCTCAGGCAGCAGTCGATCGCCGCGGGCGTGGTTCCCCAGTCTTCGTGCAGCTTCAGGCCAATCGCGCCGGCTTCGACTTGCTGGCGCAGCGCCTCGGGCCGGCTCGCATTGCCCTTGCCGAGAAAGCCGAGATTCATCGCAAAGCCGTCTGCCGCTTGCAGCATGCGTGCCAGGTTCGCCGGCCCGGGCGTGCAGGTGGTTGCGAACGTGCCGGTCGCCGGGCCGGTGCCGCCACCTAACATCGTCGTCACGCCGCTC
The DNA here is from genome assembly GCA_040081145.1 of Burkholderiaceae bacterium. Taxonomy (GTDB): domain Bacteria; phylum Pseudomonadota; class Gammaproteobacteria; order Burkholderiales; family Burkholderiaceae_C; genus JAEMQF01. The sequence continues at coordinate 2,291 of JBEBHW010000365.1, read as the reverse complement.
GCCAGCGCTTCTTCGATTTGCTGCGGGCAGATGAAGTGGATGTGCGAGTCGATGCCGCCCGCCGTGACGATCATTGCCTCGCCTGCGATGATTTCGGTGCCCGGGCCGATGACGATGTCGACACCCGGCTGCACGTCGGGGTTGCCGGCCTTGCCGATTGCCGCAATGCGCGAGCCGCGAATCCCGATGTCGGCTTTGACGATGCCCCAGTGGTCGACGATCAACGCGTTCGTGACGACGCAGTCGACGGCGTCGTTCGCGCTGGGGCCGTTGACTCGCTGGCTCTGGCCCATGCCGTCGCGGATCGTTTTGCCGCCGCCGAATTTCACTTCTTCGCCATAGCCTCCGGCGTTGAGCGTGTAGTCGGATTCGACTTCGATGATCAGTTCCGTGTCGGCCAGGCGCACCCGGTCGCCCACCGTGGGGCCGAACATTTCCGCATACGCACGTCGTTGAATCGTCGCCATGATGTCTTCTTAGAGTGCGCCTTGCACGAGGCCGCGAAACCCCCAGACTTGCCGTGCGCCGGCGAAGTCCACCAGTTCCACGGTGCGTTGCTGGCCGGGCTCGAAGCGCACCGCGGTGCCCGAGGCGATGTTGAGGCGCATGCCACGCGCGGCGGTGCGGTCGAACTTCAAGGCGCCGTTGGTCTCGGCGAAGTGGTAGTGCGAGCCGACTTGAACGGGGCGGTCGCCGGCGTTTTCGATCACGAGCGTGAGCGTGCGCCGGCCCGGGTTGAGCGCGAGATCCGGGCCGTCGGTGAGCAGTTCGCCGGGGTGCATCGTGTCGGTCCTCAATTCAAACGATGGGCTGGTGCACCGTCACCAGTTTGGTGCCGTCGGGGAAGGTGGCTTCGACCTGAATGTCGGGGATCATCTCGGCCACGCCATCCATCACGTCGTCGCGCGACAGCACCAGTTTGCCCTCGCTCATCAATTGAGCGACGTTTCTGCCGTCGCGCGCGCCTTCCATGATCGCCGCGCTGATCAGCGCCACGGCTTCCGGACAGTTGAGCTTCAAGCCGCGCGCGCGGCGCCGTTCGGCGAGCAGCGCTGCGGTGAAGATCAAGAGCTTGTCCTTTTCGCGCGGAGTCAGTTCCATCGGGCGGGGCTCGCAAGGCTGTCGAGGTTGACGCCGCAAGGCGTCGAGGTGCTGAACCCCGAATCAGGGGCAGGTGCGCATCTTATCGTCGTGGGCCTGCACCCATCGCAAGCCTGATGCCAGGTTCTCAGTGCGTTTCAGGTCGAGCAGTTCGCTGTTGGTGCGTGCAGTGCACGAAATCATGCGTTGCGCCCCGTTTCGGCCAACGGCAAGGCAGACGCTCCGTGGTGAAGCGTTGGCATGGCACTTGCTCAAAGAAGCGTTCGACGAGATTGGTTCTCGCCGCATGTCAGCAACGCCCAACCGAACTGGAGACTCATTCAATGAAACGTCGTCACGCCTTGCGTTCCGTCAGCGCCGCCCTCGTCGCCTGCGGAACCCTCTCATTCGCTTCAGTCACCGCCTACGCCGCCGACACCATCAAGATTGGCATCCTGCACTCGCTGTCGGGAACGATGGCGATTTCCGAGACCGTGCTCAAAGACGTGGCGCTGATGGCGATCGACGAGATCAACGCCAAGGGCGGCGTGCTCGGCAAGAAGCTCGAGCCCATCGTCGTCGACCCGGCGTCGAACTGGCCGCTCTTTGCCGAAAAGGCGAAGCAGTTGATCGGCCAGGACAAGGTCGCCGTGATGTTCGGATGCTGGACGAGCGTGTCGCGCAAGTCGGTGTTGCCGGTGGTTGAAGAACTCAACGGCCTGCTGTTCTATCCGGTGCAATACGAGGGCGAAGAGCTCTCCAAGAACGTGTTCTATACCGGCGCCGCGCCGAACCAGCAGGCGATTCCGGCTGTCGAGTACCTGATGAGCAAGGACGGCGGCGGCGCAAAGCGCTTCGTCTTGCTCGGCACCGACTATGTCTATCCGCGCACCACGAACAAGATCCTGCGCGCCTTCTTGAAAAGCAAAGGCGTCAAGGACACCGACATCGACGAGAAGTACACGCCCTTCGGCCACAGCGACTATCAGACCATCGTCGCCGACGTGAAGAAGTTCGCCGCAGGCGGCAAGACGGCAGTGATCTCGACGATCAACGGCGACTCGAATGTGCCGTTCTACAAGGAACTGGGCAACCAGGGTCTGAAAGCGACTGACGTTCCCGTCGTCGCGTTCTCGGTCGGCGAAGAAGAGCTGCGCGGTGTGGACACGAAGCCGCTGGTCGGCCACTTGGCCGCGTGGAACTACTTCATG
>JBEBHW010000364.1:0-4543 GCA_040081145.1 Burkholderiaceae bacterium | reverse complement strand
TCGCGGCGCATCTCTTTCAAGTCGTGGCCGGCGCAATACGCCTTGCCGGCGGCAGCAAGAACCACGACGCGCACCGACTCATCGGCGCGCAGCGCGTCGAATTCGCTTTGCAGCGCCGAAAGCATGGCCTGCGACAGCGCGTTGAACGACTCGGGCCGGTTCAGCGTCAGCGTGACCACGCCGCGCGCGTCCACATCGCGCAGCACCAAGGCTTGGGGGTTTGTATTCATTGAATGGCGCTCGTCGATTTGGCGCGCTCGCGCAGCGCGAATTTCTGGATCTTTCCGGTCGAAGTCTTCGGAATCGCCTCGAAGCGGACTTCGCGCGGAACCTTGTAGCCCGCGAGCAGCGTCTTGCAATGCGCAATCAATTCGGCCGCCGTCACGCTCGTCTCGGGCCGGGTTTCGACAAAAGCGAGCGGCGTCTCGCCCCACTTCGGATCGGGCCGCGCGACGACGGCACACGCGAGCACCGCCGGGTGCCGGTACAGCGCGTCTTCGACTTCGATCGAACTGATGTTCTCGCCGCCCGAGATGATGATGTCTTTGCTGCGGTCCTTGATCTTCACGTAGCGGTCCGGTTCGAGCACCGCCAGGTCGCCGGTGTGAAACCAGCCGCCCTCGAACGCCTTGGCGGTGGCGGCTGGATTTTTCAGATACCCCTTCATGACGATGTTGCCGCGGAACATGATCTCGCCCATCGTTTCTGCATCGGCCGGGACTTCGGCCAAGGTGTCAGGGTGCATGACGGTCATGCCTTCTTGCAGCGCGTAGCGAACTCCCTGGCGGCCGTTCAGGCGCGTCTGCTCGGAGAGGCTTTGCGCCGCCCATGCGTCGCGTTTGACGGCAACCGCCGCCGGGCCATAGACCTCCGTCAGGCCGTAGACATGGGTGATGTCAAAGCCGATGCGCGCCATGCCCTCGATCATTGCCGCGGGTGGCGCCGCACCGGCGACCATGCCGCGCACCTTGTGCGTGATGCCGGCGCGCTGCTCGGCAGGCGCTGCGAGCAGCAGGTTGTGCACGATGGGTGCGGCGCAATAGTGGTCTGCCGCGTGTTCGCGCATCGCGTCGAGGATTGCCTTGGCCTCGACGCGGCGCAGGCACACATGCGTGCCGCCGAGCAGCGCCACTGTCCACGGAAAGCACCAGCCGTTGCAGTGAAACATCGGCAGCGTCCACAAGTAGCGTGGGAAGTGCGGCATCGTCCAGGTCGTCGCGTTGCTTACCGCGTTGAGGTAGGCGCCACGGTGGTGCGTCACGACACCCTTCGGGTCACCCGTCGTCCCCGACGTATAGCTCACCGCAATGGCGTCCCATTCGTCGCGCGGTCCCAGCAGTTCGGCCAGCGGCGCGTGCGCCGCGAGCAGCTCTTCGTAGTCGTGCCCGCCGATGCGTTCGCCGGGACCCGCGTATTCGCTGTCGGAGACGTCGATGACGATCGTGCTGCGGCCGTGCACTTCGCGCAACAGGCGCAGCGTTTGCGCCATCTGCGGCGCGAATTCGCGGTCCGTGATCAGCACCGCAGCGTCGCAGTGGTTCATTTGCCAGGCCAGCAAGGGCGCATCGAGCCGGGTGTTCAACGTATTCAGCACCGCGCCCAGGGCAGGCACGGCGTAGTGCGCCTCGACCATCTCGGGCGTGTTGGGCAACATCGCGCTCACTGTCGTCCCGTGCCCGACGCCAAGCGCTTGCAACGCCGCCGCCAGGCGCGCGCAGCGCTCGCGCGTCTGCGCCCAGGTGTAGCGGCGCGCGCCGTGAATCACCGCAGGCAGGTCGGCGAACACCTCGGCGCTGCGCTCGACAAAGCTCACCGGCGACAGGGCGACGAAATTCGCCGCGTTCTTGCCCAGCCCCTGCTCGTAGATGTTCATGCTGCGCTCCGCCGTGGGGCAACTGTACCGCGCAATATGCGGCGCAAACTCAAAGGCTGCCGATGAAGAGGTAGGCGTTGGAGCTGCCCCGGCTCGAATGGCCATAACCCAGGTAGAGCGGGCCGATCGGCGTGGGCCCGCCGAGGTAGAGCAGGACCGAGTCCTGCCATCCGGCGCGCGCCGTTTCGGTGTAACGCACGCCTACGCGACCGGCCTCGACGGCAATGCCGGCACGCAAGTCGCCGCTCAGGCCGATCGGCAGGCGCTGGATGATGTGTTCGGCACGAAGTTGCGCGAACTGCACGTCGTCCCCCAGAAATTGACCTAGGCCGAATGCCGACAAGTTGAGCAAGCCACCGAGCGACGCCGCCTCGTGAAACGGCAGGACGCCGCGCGGTGAACCCGTATAGGCCAGGCGCGTCGCGAAAACGAAGTTCCCCAGCGTCGTGGCGGCACGGCCTTCCGCAGCCAGCCGGGTGAATGATTCGTGGTTGGGCACGAAGTAAGAGAGTTTCGCGGCCCATCCTGCAGACGGGAAATTCGGGTCGTTGAGTTGATCGAAGTCGACACTGGAAAGCCAGCCTGGCGTGCGGAACGGGCCGCGCGGGAAGATCGGCTGGCCGGTATCGAGCTCATACCATTTTTGCTGGCCCATCCACCCCAGGCGCACTTGCCCTGTCACACCCACGTTGAGTCCGGCGCTCAAGCTCAGAGTCTGGCTGCGCACCACGTATTCGCTCTGTTTGACTTCGCCCTCGTAGACGGCGCTGCTGGTTCGGGACGCACGAACGCCGGCCTCGATGAAGGTCAGTTGCCCGGGGTCCAGCGGCTGGTAGAAGTCTGCGGCCAAGCCCGTCGTGCTGCCCACTTCGCCGGTCAGCATCGCTTCGGCGCCGTAGCGATTGAGCAGCGTTCTCTGGTACGCGCCGCGCAGACTGTACGTCGAGCCGCGCCGCAGCGTGCTGTTCAAGCCGGCGGCAAAGCGCAGGAATTCCGGCCCCCAGCGTTTGGCCTGAGGCAAGACGCGCAATACGCTCTGCTCGCCTCGCGTGAGCAAGGCGTAATCCACTCCCTCGTAATGTGCGTCGCCGTAGACGCGGAGCAGATCCCGATTCAGCGCCTGAGTGTCCAGCGGCCTGCCCAGCGGCTGGGTGACGTGGCGCAGCACGGCGGCGGCATCGAGCTGCGGCAGACCCGCAACTTCAATGGCGTCAATGCGCAACGGCGCACCGCGTTCGCCGGCGATGCGCGCCCACCACGCCGCGTAGTCGGGCTCGCTGAGTGCCAAGGCGCGCAGCCGCACCGCCGCGGCCTGAGTCGCCGAGCGACCGCGCTGCGCGGCATCGACGTGACGCTCAAAATCTGCGGCGGTGATGTCGCCCAGATCGGGCTTGATGTAGATGTCGCCGGGTTTCAGCGCGCCCAGCGACTCGCTCACGTTTTGCTCGGTGAGAATTCCCACCATCTGCGCCGCGACGCTGAACAACGACGTCACTTCTTTCGCGTCGAGCAAGGGCGAGCCGACGTTGACGGCGATCACGAGGTCGGCGTTGCAGCGCTCGCGCACTTCGCGAATGGGGACGTTGTCGACCAGCCCCCCGTCCACGAGGAGGCGCCCGTTGCGCTCCACCGGCGCCATCAGGCCGGGGATCGACAGGCTGGCGCGCATCGCCTGCGTCAGGCTGGCGTCGCGCATCACGATCCGCTCGCCGGTGCCGATGTCGGTGGCCACAATCGACAGCGGCAACGGCAGCGCCTCGATGTTGCGCTCGGCGCGGTCGCTCAGCACCAGTTGGTTGAGGAACAACTTGATCTTCTGGCCGGTGAGCACGCCGGGCAAGTACTTCAAGCCTTGCGCCGTGACGCCGATTTCGGTGCCTGCCAGAAAACGCTGTGTCAGTTGCTTGTTGCGGAAATTTCGCTCGGCCCAGTCGGGCGAGTCGATGAACATGTCTTTCCAGTCGGCACGGTTCATCGCCTCGCGCATTTGCGCCGGCAAGACGCCGGCGGCAATCGCGCCGGCGATGACTGCGCCCATGCTCGTTCCGGAGACGCAGTCCACCGGAATTCGCAGGTCTTGCAGCGCTTCGAGCACGCCGATGTGCGCCGCGCCGCGCGCGCCGCCGCCGCCCAGCGCCAGGCCGATGCGCGGCCGGGCTTGCGCGGAGCCTGGGCTTGGCGGCGCCTCCTGCGCGGCCAGCGGCGTCGCGGCCAGGCCCCATGCAACGGCGGCCACTCGCAAGCACTTGACGCCAGCGGTCATCGCCTAGCGGCACGCGGCGTCGAGCGCCTGATCGATGTCCCACAGGATGTCGTCGATATGCTCCAGCCCCACCGAGATGCGGATCATGTCGGGCAACACCCCGGCGGCCCGTTGTTGCGCCGCGTCGAGCTGGCGGTGCGTGGTGGATGCGGGGTGACTGATCAGGGTTCGCGCATCGCCGATGTTCACCAGATGGCTCATCATCTGCGCGGCCTCGATGAACTTCACGCCCGGCGCAAGACCGCCTTTCACTCCGAACGCAAGCAGGCCCGACGCGCCGCGCATCTGGCGCATCAGCAGCGCATGCTGCGGGTCGTCGGGAAGGCCGGGATAGTTGACCCAGCTCGCGCGCGGGTCCGCCTTCAGGAACTGCGCCACCTGAAGTGCATTGCAGCAATGGCGTTCCA
>JBEBHW010000363.1:0-4562 GCA_040081145.1 Burkholderiaceae bacterium | reverse complement strand
GATCAGCGAAGTCAACGCCGGCCGCGGCCCCATCCACATGGTGACGATGCGCGCGTTCCAGGATCCGCATCTGGAAGAGGTTGGCTGGGAAAACTTCCTCGGCATGACGATCGGCCAGGCGGTTCTGTGGGCCGCCACCGATGTGGATCCGAAGAACGAGAACCCCGAGCTGACCACGTCCGAGCCCTACGTCATGGGCTCGCACGCCACCGGTTCGGGTGCCTGGTGCTCAGGCCCCGAGGACATTTCCCCTCCCGAGTATTTCTGGGGCTACAACCGCATGACGACGATCGAAGGTCTGTTCGGCGCCGGTGACGCGGTCGGCGGCACGCCGCACGCGTTCTCGTCGGGGTCGTTCACCGAAGGGCGTCTGGCCGCGAAGGCCGCCTGCAAGTACATCGACGACGGCAAGGGCGAAGGCATCGTCGTGTCCGATGCGCAGATCGAGCGCCGCAAGGAGCAGATCTACAAGCCCATGGAGCACTACCGGGTCTACCGCAATGAGGTGGTGGCGGGCGATGTCAATCCGCACTACATCAATCCCAAGCAGGGCCTGGAGCGTCTGCAAAAGTTGATGGACGAGTACTGCGGTGGCGTGACCGTCAGCTACATGACCAACGAGAAGCTGCTGAACATCGCCCTCAAGAAGCTCAAGATCATGGAAGAAGACCTCCAGAGCCTGGCCGCGAAAGACATTCACGAGTTGCTGCGTGCCTGGGAGTTGATGCACCGGCATCGCGCTGCCGAGTGCGTGACGCAGCACACGCTGTTCCGCAAGGAGACGCGTTGGCCGGGCTACTACTACCGGGGCGACGCGATGAAGTTGGACGACCAGAACTGGCACGTGCTGACGGTGTCCCGGCGCGATCCCAAGACCGGCGAGTACACCATGGAGAAGGCGCCTCTTTATCACCTGATCGGGGATGAGAAGTAGCATGATCGCCGCGGAGACTCGCGTGTGAACATCATTGAAAAATCCGATGAAGAGATTCTGGCCCTGGCCAAACCGCTGTGGCGCGATCTGATCAAGTACTCGAATGAAGGCAAGTACGGAGAATTCGCGAGGAACTTTTCCAATTCCCTGGCGCGTGCCATCGATCAGGTGGTTGCGGGACACCAGTTTGCGAACAGCGAGCTGGCGAGGAATCTGTCGGAAGAGATCGACGCGCTGGGCATCATCCGCCGGGGCGAGCATGTGACGGTTCTCTACCGCCAGCGCAGCACGAAGAAGCCAGGCGAATGGCTCGGTAGACTTGTGCTCGGCCATGAGGATGGAAAGCTCAGGATATTCGGTGCATCCATCTTCTAACAACTTCGTCGGGATTTGACGTGAGCCAAGCCATTGCCGACGGCAAGTTTGTCGAGCTGACCTACAAGGTGACCGACAAGAGGCTGGGGCATGTGCTCACGCGCGTCGAGTTTCCGCTCGGCTATGTTCACGGACACAATGAAATTCTGGCCCCTTCGGTGCACAGTGAGCTCGAGGGCAGGTGCGTTGGCGAGGTCATCGAAGTGATCATCGATGGCAACCAGATCTTCGGCCCCAGAGACGAGTCGCTGGTTTTTTCTGATGCCATCGAAAACGTGCCCGAGGAGTATCGGCAAGTCGGCACCTCCATCCTCATGGAGAGCGACAGCGGACAGACGCGCAGCTTTCTCGTGACGCATGTAGACGACGAGCGACTGACGGTCGATGGCAACAACCCGCTTCGCGGCAGAGAGGTCGTCTTCACGCTCGAGATACTGACCGTGCGCGACGCCACCGAGGCGGAGACAAAAACGGGCGGCGCAATCCATGCGGGCGCCGCTATCGACGCGTCGCTTTTGAGATCGGTTTGAGCGGCGGTGTTGGAATGGCATCGCACGAACTTCGGGCATCATTGACTGCACCTGCAGTCTTCACTTCACGGCAAACAAGGTGACTTATGAGCGAGCAAAAGCAGCCCCCCACCAAGGTTCCCGACGGCGTTTCGCGCTATCTGACAACGCGCCAGATGGCGCCGAATCAAAAGGGCTTCGTCGGTTTCGAAACCATCTGGCAACCGTTCCAGAAGGAAGCGCAATACAAGACGCCGAAGAAGCCGTAGGCGTGCCAATGGCGCCATGAACGCAGCACACACCCGGCGCGGCATCGGCGTGCTGTGCCTTTGCGGCGCGCTGCGCCCGCCCTGGGCTGCGACGGCGCAAGTGGCTTCGCCGCACGCCATCGACATCCCGCCCTGGTTCACCGAGAGTTTTCTCGACTTCAAGGACGAAGCGGCGACCGCGGCGCGAGAGGGAAAACGCCTGATGCTGTACTTCGGCCAGGACGGTTGCCCGTACTGCCGCGAGCTGATGACGAACAGCTTCAGCCAGAGGCCCATCGTCGACAAGGCGCGCAAGCACTTCGTCGCGATCGCACTGAATCTGTTCGGCGACCGCGAAGTGACGTGGTTCGACGGCCGGCGCATGAGCGAGAAGGAATTCGCGCGCTTCATGAAGGTGCAGTTCACGCCCACCTTGCTGTTCATCGACGGCGCCGGCCGCAGCGTCGCGCGGCTCAACGGTTACCACCCGCCGCAGCGCCTGAGCGCGACGCTGGACTACGTGGCCGGCGCGATGGAAAACCGCGTGTCGCTCAGCGAGCATCTGGCGAATCTTCCGGCCGACACGGTGCAGGCGTCGCTGAACGAACAGCCCTTCTTCATGAAGCCGCCGTTCGACCTGGCGCGCCGCGCCGGCAGCCGGCCACTCGCCGTGATCTTCGAGACCCGCTCGTGCCAGCCCTGCGACGAGATGCACCGCGAAGGATTGAGCCGGGCCGAAGTGCGCGCGCAACTGCCCAAGTTAGACATCGCCCGCTTCGCGCTGAACGACCCCACCGAGGTCACCACGCCCTCAGGCCAGCGGCTCAGCGCCTCCGCCTGGGCGCGCGAACTCGGCGTGTTCTACACACCGACCTGGGTGTTCTTCGACACCTCGGCGCGCGAGGTGTTTCGGATCGACGGCTATCTGCGGCCCTTCCACCTTGCCACGTCGCTCGAATACGTTACCGGCGGCGCGTACCGCACGCAGCCGGAGTTCCAGCGCTTTATCCGCTCCAAGGCCGATCGGCTGCGCGCTGCGGGCAAGCCGGTGGAGCTCTGGAAGTAGCCGCGACAAGATGAGGCGGTCTTCATCGACGATACTGCGGCCATGACTTCATCGAGTCACTCGCCGCATCCCTTGTTCGTGCTGAACGGCTCGAACCTCAACAAGCTCGGCCGACGCGAGCCGCAGCTGTATGGCACGACGACGCTCGAGGAAATTGCCCAGCGCACCAAGCAGCTCGCCGCGGAACTGGGCCTGGCCTGCGACTTCCGCCAGACCAACCACGAAGGCGTGATGGTCGACTGGATCCAGGAGGCCTTCGAGCAAGACGCCGCGGTGGTCATCAATCCCGCAGGCTTCTCGTTCGGCTGCGTTCCCGTGCTCGATGCGCTGAAACTCATCCGCCGGCCCCTGGTCGAAGTGCACCTCACCAACATCCATCAACGTCCACCGCCCTACTCACAGTCGTTGGTCTCGCAAGTGGCCACCGGGGTGATCTGCGGCCTCGGGCCAACGGGCTACCTGTTGGCCGTGCGGGCTGTGGCCGAGGCGCTGGCGGCGCAGCGGGCCGGCCGCATGTCGTGAAGCCGGATTTCCCACCCCCTACAGAGGAGATAACCATGAAACTCGAGTTCGGTCGTCGTCAGATGCTTTATGCAGGGGCCGCGTTGGGGGCCACTTGGGTCTTGCCGTCGGTGGCGCAGGGCAAGCCCGTGCTGCGGTTGGCCGCCGTGTTTTCCGACAAGGACATCCGGGCGGACATGGTGCGTTTGCTCGCGAAGGACGTCGAAGCCGACTTCACCATCGAGCCGCACTACGGGGGCACGCTGTTCAAGCAGGGCACCGAGCTGGTCGCGCTGCAGCGCGACAACCTCGAGATCGGCAACATCGCTCCGCAGGACATCAGCAAGCAGCTGCCGGCCTGGTCGATTCTGACCTCGGCGTATGTGTTCCGCGACGCGAATCACCTGAACACCTTTTTCGCGAGCAGCATCGGCGCCGAGATGAAGCAGACGGCCGAGGACCAGCTGAAGGTCAAGATCCTGGCGCCGGTGTTCTTCGGCACCCGGCAGGTGGGCCTGAAGGGCAAGAAGAAGATCAGCACCCCGGCCGACCTGGCGGGCGTCAAGCTGCGCATGCCGCCGGGCGACGCATGGCAGATGCTGGGCCGCTCGATCGGCGCCAACCCCACGCCGATGGCCTATGCCGAGACCTACACCGGCCTGCAGACCGGCGCGATCGACGGCCAGGACAACCCGCTGCCCAACGTGCAGAACATGAAGTTCTACGAGGTGATGTCGCAGGTCGTGCTGACCTCGCACCTGGTGGCGTTCGACGTGCTGACGATCAACCTGAAGGCCTGGAACGCGATGGGCGCGGCCAAGCAGAAGACCTTCCAGGCGGCGGTGGACAAGGCGGCGGCCTGGAGCGCGTCGGAGCACCTCAAGCGCGAAGCCGAACTGGCCGATGGCTTCCGGCGCCAGGGCCTGGAC
>JBEBHW010000362.1:0-4565 GCA_040081145.1 Burkholderiaceae bacterium | reverse complement strand
GCACGTCCAGGCCGCCAAATGCGGTGCCGCCGTCGCGCACGTCAATCGCCTCGGCGCTCCCGGTCGATGCGCCCGCGGGCGCGATGGCACGGCTCATCGTGCCATCGGCGAGCAGAACTTCGGCTTCGACGGTGGGCCGGCCGCGTGAGTCCCAGACGCGCCGGGCGTGGACTTTGCTGATCTTGTGCGTCACGTCAACTCCTGAATCCAATGCGCGAGAACCGCGTTCAATTGCGCCACCGGTGCGGCGAACAGCGCGAGCGCGGCGCGGCGCACGATGTTCTTCTGCGCCTCGTCGGTGATGTATTCGACCGGCGATTTGCCGTCCACGCGCGCGAGCAGCAGCCCCGGCAGCAGGTGCGCGGCGCGGCGCTCCAGCACGGCCCAGGGCGTCCAGTTCACGCCGGCCGCGTAGCTCGCAACCCACGCTTCAAAACAGCGCGCGAACGCCGCGCTCGACGCAGGCACCCACAGGCATTTGAGCAGCAAATGGTTCAGGCAAAACGCAATGTCGAACGCCGGGTCACCGTACCAGGCGCACTCGGCGTCCAAGAAGATCGGCCCGTCGGGCCCGAGCATGATGTTCTTCGGGCTCACGTCGCCGTGCACCAGGGCTTCGTGCGTGCTCGCGGTGACCTGCACGAGCGTTTGCAACGCGCCAGCGATATCCGGGTGTCGCAACGCGGTGGCTTCGAGGTAAGGCGCGAGGCGAATCGCGTGGAAGATCGGGTCCGTCGGAAAGCGCTGCGCTATCTCTCGCCGCCCCGCAGTGGCAGCGTGGATCTGCACAAGCCGCGCGCCCACTGCGGCGGCGGCGAGCGGGTCGGCGCGGCCGTCCCGCAGCTCGTTCTTCCACAAGCGGTGTTTCGCGGGCCCAAGAAAATCCATGATGAACAACTGCGCCGTTGCATCGTGGCCACGCAGGCGCGGCACGGCGGCAGGGTTCACGGCGCCGGCAACTTCGATCCACGCGACCTCGAAGGCGTTGCGCGCAAGCGGCGCCTCCCACAGCGCAGCGACACGCAGTTGCGCCAGCGCGCGTTTCACGCACACGGCGCCCTGGCGCAAATCGACACGCCAGATGTCGGACGACACGCCTCCCGTGAGCGGCTCGGACCGTGGCACCTCGCCAGGCTCGAGCAAGCCTGCGCGGGCCAGCGCAAGCGTCACTTCGTCAGGCAGGGTGTGAGTGTGTGGAGTCATGCGGCGCGGGCTGCGGTGCGCAAGCCATCCGCACGCAGGGCGGCCTGGAACATCGAAGGCCGAATTGTGCCGTGGCCGGCGGCGCGGGCCGCGCACCGCGCGGCCCCGAGTGCGAGGTGCTCAGGCGGGCGTCGTGCTTTGGGCTTCGCGCAAGGCCTCAAAGCAATTGCGCACCGGCTCGGCAAGGCTGTCCAGCCAGCTCTGGGCTGCGGCCAATTGACTGGGCACGCAGAGCAGCGAAGCGAAACGGTCGCCCACCCAAAGCAGCCGCGCCTGCGCTGACGTTGCCGCGCCCAGGCCGTGCTGCGCCGCTTCGTCGGCGAGCTGGGTCAGTGTGTCGCTGAGTTGCCAGTTCCGCGCGACCGCGGCAAACAGGCGATCGCGCCGCCAGCCCAGCGCCGTCACCCACGGCGCGCTCACGCACCACGGCTCTTGCGCGGCCACGCCGTCCAGGGTGCGCAGCACCGCGGACCAGACGGCGCTGTGCACCAGCGCGACGAGATAGCCGTCGAAGGGGTCCAGCCCCTGGCTGCGCGCCAGCGCTGCGCAAAGCTGGGTCTTGAGTTCGGTGTGCTCCCACAAACGCGGGGCACCGCGCGTCGCGAGCTCGCCGCCGCGGGAATTGAACATCGGCCGCAAGACGCTGCGCGCAATCGCACTCTTCAGCCCGGAGACGCCGAGCAGGCGGATCGCGTGCCCGAGTTCGACGGTCGCCGCGCCGCGCCGGTAGTGCACGCTGTTGGCGACGCGCATGACTTCGGCGACGAGCGTCACGTCGCGCGACACGAACTGCGCGAGTTGTGCCGTGGAACTCTCGGCGTCACGCAGGCGCGCCATCAACTGCGGAACCACCGCCGCGGCGCGCGGCAACAGGTGGGCGTGCGCGCTCGTGTCGGCGGCGAGCTGGTCCAGGCGTTGCAGGGCGCGCGCCTCGCGCGCGCCGGGGGGCGCCGGGACGATCGCCGGGCCGTCGATCATCCAGCTGAAAAACGCGAGTTCTATGCCTTCCAGCTCGTCGACTTTTTGGGCCGCAGGCACTTGTACCGTGGGGCGTGGCGCGGGCGTGGCGATGGCCGGCGCTGGCGCAGCGATCACCGGCGCAGCGGCAGGTGCCGGTGCGGCGGGCCCTTGCCCCACCGCCGGGTTTGAAAAGAGTCGGGCCAGCCACGCTTTCATTGCAGTATTCTTCCGCAGGACAGCACCCAAGGTTCGGCAGCACTTCACGAAGCCCGCCTTCGCGAGCCCACGCGCAGCTCGGCAGAGGGCCGCGTTCGCTGGTGCCTCCGGTGCGTCTTCGGCCCGTCGAGCGAGGACTTGAGGTCAATTGCGTGCGGCCATGTGCGTGCGGCAATTCGCGTGCGGCCATTCGCGTGGGCCCACGCCTGAGGCATCGGGTCCCGGCAAGCCCCAGGAAATTGCCGATTGGCGCACCGCGGCGTCCGTCGGACACTCTGCATCCGTCACGTGAAGGCTCAGGCAATGCACAAGCTCCATGAAGGCCTGCCCTCAGGCAGCCACTCGTTCACCGCGCAGGAGCGCGTCGTGCATGGACTGCCCGCCGGCGCCGCGGTGCGCGCCGAAGCGCAGCGCATGGGCGCAAAGCGCGTGTTCACGATCTCCGGCCGCTCGCTCGCAGCGCTCTCCGACGGGCCGCTGCAACAGCTCATCGCTGCGCTCGGGCCGCTTCACGCCGGCGCTTATTCGGCGGTGCGTGCCCACAGCCCGCGCGAAGACGTGATCGCTGCGGCCGATGCGGCGCGCGAGTGCGGCGCGGACCTGCTCGTCGGCGTGGGCGGCGGGTCGGCGATCGACGCCGCCAAGGCCGTGCAGATGTGCCTGTGGATGGGGCTGCGCACGCCCGCGCAGATGGAACCGTACCGCGAAGCCGCACCGCCTGACGTGGCGCGCACCATCGAGGCACCGGACCGTCCGGTGCGCATGCTGGCGGTGTCGACAACGTTGTCCGCGTCGGAGTTCACCGGCATGTGCGGCATCACCGACAGCAGCAGCCACGCCAAGCAGCGCTTCGTGCACCGCCTGATGGTGCCCGTCACTGCCGTGCTCGACCCCGCGGCCACGCTCGACACGCCGCTCGACTTGCTGTTCTCCACGGCGATCCGCTCCGTCGACCACGCGGTGGAGACCTGGTGCTCGCCGCAGGCCACGCCGGCCACCGAGGCGGCGTCGCTGCAGGGCTTGCGTCTGCTCGCGCGGGCCTTGCCGGAAATCGCGCGTTCCCCGCACGATTTGGCGCCACGCCTCAGCGCGCAATTCGGCATGTGGCAGGCGTGTACGCCGCTTGCCGCGGGAGTGCAGACCGGCGCGAGCCACGGCATCGGCTACGCACTCGGCGCGGGCTTCAACGTCGGCCACGGCCACACCTCGTGTGTCATGCTGCCGGCAGTGCTGCGCTGGAACGCGGCGGTGAACGGCGAACGTCAGCGCGCGCTGTCCGAAGCGATGGGCGCGCCGCAGCGGCCGGCGCACGAGTTGATCGCCGAGCTCATCGCCACGCTCGGCCAGCCCGGCAATTTGCGCGCCGTCGGGATGCGCCGCGAGCAGCTCGACGAGCTGGCGCAGCGCGCTCTTGTGTATCCGCCCGTGCTCGCGAACCCGCGGCCGATCAAAGGCGTGGCTGACGTGCGGGAGATTCTGGAACTCGCCTGGTAGGCAACCGCGCTGCGGCGCGCACCCACACGCCTTGCGGTATCGAGCCGCGATACCTTCGTTCATGGCGCTTGCCGTGGCGACGCGGGTGCGCTGAACTTCGCCCCGCGGCATGTGCCGCGCAGCGAAAGCGACTATGTCTCGAACCTTGTTGTACTCGGCGTGTTCGATTCTTGTTTGTACTGTGTCGGCGTGCGTGCTCGTACCCGTCGATTCGAACACCGGCCTGCCCGTTCAGGGGCAAGCGCCGGCCACAGTGATCGTCACCGCGCCTGCAGCGCAGCCCGCCACGAGCGTCCTGACGGCGCGCCTGTACCCCTTGAACGAGCCGGCACAGCGCGCCGGCATGCTCAGCGCCGTGATCGTCGATCACAAAACCGGCCGCGGCACGATCACCCTGGGCTACCTCGGCGACACGCTGCAAGGCGAGGCAACACGCGTCGAAGGCGCGGGCCGGCGCGGCCTGGCCAACGCGAGCGGCCCGCGCGGAGCGAGCGTGCAGTGCAACTACCAGCTGAGCGGCAACGGCATGGGTACGGGGTCGTGCGTCTTCACGGACGGGGCGCAATACCGGCTGCATTTCGGCGGGTAGGCCACGGGGGGCGAAACCTGGCTTGCGTCGGGATGGCGGTGTGCGAGCCTGGCGCGGGCCGGCGCAGCGCGCCACGGCCGCTGCGCTGCGTCACGCTGCTTCT
>JBEBHW010000361.1:0-4549 GCA_040081145.1 Burkholderiaceae bacterium | reverse complement strand
CACCTGGCTCGGGTTGATGTCGGGGCCACCGGCCTTGATCGTGACGTCCAGGCCTGCGTCTTTGTAGTAGCCCTTGTCCTTGGCGACGTAATAGCCGGCGAACTGCGCCTGCGTGACCCACTTGAGTTGCAGCGTCAGCTTGTCTTGCGCCTGGGCGGCGCCCGCGGCGGCCAGTGCGATGGCCAGGGCCGGCAGCGTTGCCGACATCCGGCGGGAAATCCTCTGCAATGTCATCTTCAGTCTCCTCGGAGGTGGGGGTGGAACGGTAGCGTTGCGATCGCTTGATCGGTCAGCCGTGAAACGAAGGATGCCATGATGTCATTGTTCGCTCGACCAGCGCAATCAGGCCATACAGCAGGGAGCCGGCGAGTGCCGCGATGGCGATCGCCGCCCAGACGACGTCGACATTCATTCGTGCGACTTCGGCGCTGATGCGAAACCCCAGGCCGTAAATCGGCGAGCCGAAAAACTCGGCGACGATCGCCGAGATCAGCGCGAGCGTCGAGTTGATCTTCAGCGCGTTGAAGACGAACGGCAGCGCACTGGGCAGGCGCAGTTTGAGCAGCGTCGCGCGGTGCCCCGCGGCGTAGGTGTGCATCAGGTCGCGGTGCATCGCGTCGACTGACGCCAGGCCGGCGATCGTATTGACGAGCATCGGAAAGAAGGTCACGATCGCCGCCACCGCGGCTTTGCTTTGCCAGTCGAAGCCGAACCACATCACCATGATGGGCGCGATGCCGACGATGGGCACGGCGCCCGCCAGATTCGCGAGCGGCAGCAAGCCGCGCGCGAGAACTCCGTAGCGGTCCGCGAGCAGCGCCACGATCAAGCCGGAGCTGCAGCCGATGGCGTAGCCGGCGAGCACGGAATACGCCGTCTGCTTGAAGTCGGGCCAGAGCACGGGCCAGCGCACCACGAGCGCCTCGCCCACGGCGTGCGGCGCGGGCAGCAGGACACGCGGCACGTCCCAGCCGATCACGAGAACTTCCCAGAGGTAGAGCAGCGCGACGCCGAACAGCGCCGGCGCGAGCAGCGCAAGCACCCGGCCCTGAAGTTGCGCGAGCCGGCCGAGAACGAACCAGAGCAGCAATACCCAGAGCCCAAGCAGCCACCAGAGCGGCGCCGCGTCGGCACCGCGCGGGCCGTCACCGTGCAGCATGGTGAGGACAAACACCGCCAGGGCCACGAGCAGCGCCAACGAAGCCACGCTGATGACGTGCCGTTTCACAAGCGCGCCTCCGTTCTTTGTGGGCAGTCGCGCGAATCCCGTTGCGCCGCGCTGACGCGAAACCGCGTCACGGCCGCGCCCCCATCGCGCGCAGCACCGCGCGCTCGACAAATGCCACGCCTGCGACCAGCAGGACGCCGAGCAGCGACGCCGTGAACAGCGCCGACCAGATCTGAATCGTCTGGCCAAAATACGACCCCGACAGCAACCGTGCGCCCAGGCCCGCCTGCGCGCCCGTGGGCAACTCGCCGACGATGGCGCCGATCAAGCTCGTCGCGATCGCGACCTTGGCGCTCGCAAAGAGGAAGGGCACGGCGGCGGGCAGGCGCAACTTCCAAAGCTGCTGCGGCGCGCTCGCGCTGTAGGTGCGCATCAGGTCGAGCTGCAGGACGTCGGGCGAGCGCAGTCCCTTCACCATGCCGATCGCTACGGGGAAGAAGCACAAGTACATCGAGATCACCGCCTTGCTCAGGAGCGGCGGATAGCCCAGGCTGCCGAGAACGACGACGACCATCGGAGCAATCGCCAGGATCGGAATCGTCTGCGACGCGACGATCCACGGCAGCAAGCCACGATCGAGAACGCGGTTGTGCACGACGCCGATGGCGATCAGCGCGCCGAGCAACATGCCCAGAGCAAAGCCGAGCGCTGTCGCCCAGAGCGTGACGCCGGCGTGGAAGATCAGGCTGCGTGGACTGTCGTGTGGGTTGTCGGCGATGCTGTGCCACCAGTCGCTCGCGATCTGGTGCGGTGCGGGCAGCACCGGGCGCTCCATCGACCAGGTCGAATCGACCAGTTCGCGTGCGCCCCAGGCGTTGCCGATGCCGTCCAGGCGCTCGATCACCTGCGGCGCGTTCATACCCACCGCCGCGCCGTACCAGATCACGAGCAGCAAGCCGATCAGGCCCAGAACCGGGCCGGCGTGCCGCGCGAAGGCCTCGCGCCACGCCGCGGCGCCATCAATCTTCATAGCTGTGCCCAGCGCGCAGTGCCGCACGCACGCGCTGAGCAACCTCGGCAAAAGCGGGCGTTTCGCGCACGTCCAGGCCTCGCCCAGTGGGCAATCGGTTCTCGATGACTTCAATGATGCGCCCCGGGCGCGGGCTCATGACGACGATGCGGTTCGAGAGGAACACCGCTTCCGAGATCGAGTGCGTGACAAACACCACCGTCTTGCCGGTGCGCTCCCAC
This sequence comes from Burkholderiaceae bacterium, assembly GCA_040081145.1. GTDB lineage: Bacteria > Pseudomonadota > Gammaproteobacteria > Burkholderiales > Burkholderiaceae_C > JAEMQF01. The sequence continues at coordinate 2,130 of JBEBHW010000361.1, read as the reverse complement.
AGGCGCAGCAATTGCTCGTTCAGGTGGTCGCGCGTGATCTCGTCCAGGGCGCCGAAGGGCTCGTCCATGAGCAGCAATTTCGGTTCGAGCGCCATCGCACGCGCGATCGAGACACGCTGCTGCATGCCGCCCGACAGCTGCCACGGAAACTTGCCCGCAAAGCCTTCGAGGCCGACGAGCTCGAGCTGCTTCTCGGCGCGCGCGCGGCGCTCGGTCGCCGGCACGCCGGTGACCTCGAGCGGCAGCATCACGTTGCGCAAGACGTTCCGCCACGGGTAGAGCGCCGCCGCCTGGAACACGTAGCCGTAAGCGCGGTCCAGGCGCGCCTGTTCCGGGCTGACGCCGTTCACGCGGATGTGCCCCGACGTCGCGTGCTCCAGGTCGGCAATCACGCGCAGCAACGTCGTCTTGCCGCAACCCGACGGGCCGATCAGCGAGACGAACTCGCCGCGCGAGATGTTCAAATTCACATGCTCCAGCGCCGCCACCGGCGCGTCAGCGGTGTTGAAAACGAGGGACAAGTCCCGCGCGTCAACGGCCACCTCAGGCGCTGAGAGGCAATCCGATGCAGCCGCGTGAGGATTGCCCCTCTCAGCCATCAGGCAGCGACCCCGGCGCGCTCGAGCATCGCATGCAGCAGCACGTTGCAGCCGGCGCTGATGTGCTCGGGCTTCGCGTCTTCGATCTCGTTGTGGCTGATGCCGTCTTTGCACGGGATGAAAATCATCCCGGCCGGCGCGAGGCGCGCCATGTACACCGCGTCGTGCCCGGCACCTGAGACGACGGGCATGTTGCTGTAGCCGAGTTTTGCCGCGGCGCGCGCGACTGCGCTCACGCAGTCGGCGTGAAACGGCTGCGCCGGGTAAGACGAGACGGGCTCGATCGCGATCGGCAGGCCGGACTCGGCGCTCAGGCGCGCGGCAACGCCGCGGATGTCCGCGTCCATCGCGTCGCACAGCGCGTCACTCGCATTGCGCAAGTCGATCGAGAATTTGACGCGCCCCGGAATGACGTTCCGGCTGTTCGGATGCACGTGCACCATGCCCACCGTGCCGCGGCCGTGCGGCGGATGGCGGTGCGCGCACGCGACGACTTCGCGCATCAGCACCGCAGCGACTTGCAGCGCGTCCTTGCGCAACGCCATCGGCGTCGGGCCGGCGTGCGCCTCCATGCCGGTCACCGTGCAGTCGTACCAGCGGATGCCGAGAACGCCGCTGACGACGCCAATCGTCTTGTCGTTGTCTTCCAGCACCGGGCCCTGTTCGATGTGCGTCTCGAAATACGTGCCGATCGGGTGCGCGCCGGGCTCCTCGGTACCGATGTAGCCGATGCGCTCGAGTTCGCCCTGCACCGTCTTGCCCTCGGTGTCTTTCGCTGCGTACGCGTGCTCGAGCGTGAACGCCTTGGCGAACACGCCCGAACCCATCATCACCGGAACGAAGCGCGAGCCCTCTTCATTCGTCCAGAACGCGACTTCGATCGGTGCCTCGGTCTGCACGCCGTGGTCGTTGAGCGTTCGCACCACTTCGATGCCGGCGAGCACGCCGTAGTTGCCGTCGAACTTGCCGCCGGTGGGCTGCGTGTCGATGTGGCTGCCCGTCATCACGGGAGGCAGGCTGTTGTTGCGCCCGGGGCGGCGCATGAAGCCGTTGCCGATTTTGTCGATCGTCACTGTCATTCCGGCTTCGCGCGCCCAGCGCGTGACGAGGTCACGCCCCTGCTTGTCCAGATCGGTGAGCGTCAGGCGGCACACGCCGCCCTTGGGCGTGGCGCCGATCTTCGCCAGCTCCATGAGCGAGTTCCAGAGGCGCTTGCCGTCGATGCGCAGTTCGGTCGTGGTGGGGGCATGGGTGATGGCCATGGAAGCTCTCCTGTATCAGTGAGGTTGAGCGGGTTCAGCGTGGCACGGCGCTCGGCGCGAGCTCATGCGCGCGTTTCGCCACTGCCTGGAAGTTGGGGCCGAAAGGCGGACGCTTCAGGTAACGCCCCTGCCCTGCTTCAGCGCGCAAGTCGCCGTTTGCGTAAACGATTCGCCCGCGGCTCACGGTGTGGCTGGCGATGCCGCGCACCGTGCGCCCTTCGAAGATGTTGAAGTCGAGTTTTGAATGCTGCGTCTTCGCGGAAATTGTC
>JBEBHW010000360.1:0-4591 GCA_040081145.1 Burkholderiaceae bacterium | reverse complement strand
CACTTCTGCTGCGCCGGATCAGCCCCGCGCCGCGTACCAGCTGGAGATCGACGCGCCGCAGGCCTTGCGCGACATGCTGCTCGCCTACCTGGACCTGGCGCGATTCCAAAGTGTCGGCGACGCCGAGTCGATCACCAGCGCCGAGCTCGACCGCCTGATCGCCGCAGCGCCGGCGCAGGCGCGTGCACTGCTCGAGACGGAAGGCTACTTCGCGGCCGTCGTGCGCGCGCAGCGCGTGGCGGGCGAGGCCGGCTTGCCGCGCATATCGATCAAGGTGACGCTGGGGCCGCGGGTCACGGTCGCGCAGTGGACGCTCGACGCTTTGGGCGAGCTGCAGTTGCTGATCGAGGCGAATGACCCCTTGGCGCATGCCACGTTCGAGAACCTGCGCCGCAACTGGCCGCTGCAACCCGGCACGCCGTTTCGCCAACCGGCGTGGGCGGCGGGAAAGAACCAATTGCTGGCGTTGCTTCGCGCGAACGGTTACCCGAGCGCAAGCTGGCTCGACACCGACGCGGCAATCGACGTAGCCCAGGCCACCGCGACCCTGCGCACCACACTCTCCAGCGGCCCACTGTTCCGCCTCGGCGAGCTGCGCATCGAGGGCCTGCAACGTTACGACGAGTCGAGCGTGCGCAACGTCGCCGAGTTCAGAATCGGTGCCGAGCACAGCGAGCAGCGCCTGCTCGATTTCCAGGAGCGTCTGGTCAAGACAGGCTTGTTCGAAGGCGTGAGTGTCGAAGTCGACCCCGACCCGGCACACGCCGCCGCCGCACCCGTGATGGTGCGCCTGCGCGAGTTGCCGTTGCAGCAGGCCACGGTGGGCGTGGGCTACAGCGACAACACCGGCCAGCGCATCACCTTCGAGCACATGCACCGCCGGCCGTTCGGCTTCAACGCTACGGGCAAGAACAAGGTCGAGTTCGGTCGTGACGCGCGAAGCTGGTCGGGCGAACTCACGTCGCACACGCTGCCTGGCCTCTACCGCAACCTGCTCGCCGGAAGTTATGAAAAGCTCGAGGTCGCCGATGAGGTGCGCACGTCGTGGCGCTGGCGCGCCGGCCGCGCCTATGACTCGCAGCGCGTCGAGCGCATCGTATTCGCCGAAGTGCTCGGCTCCGAACTGCGCAATCCGCTGGGCCGCGAGCAGGCTGATGCCATATCGCTGAATTTCGGCGGCGCGTGGCGCCGCCTGGACAGCGTCATCCTGCCCACCGACGGGCTGACGGTGTCGGGCCAGGTCGGTGGCGGTTGGTCGCAAAGCACGGTCGCCGACAGCGGGCCGTTCAGCCGCGCCACGATTCGAGTCACGGGTTACGCCCCGCTCGGCTGGGGCTGGCACGGCACCGGCCGGTTGGAGTTGGGTCACCTGAACGCGCAAGCCAGCACGGGCCTGCCCGACCCGCTGCTGTTTCGCGCCGGCGGCGACGATTCGGTGCGCGGCTACGCGTACCGCACCCTGGGGCCCAGCGTCAACGGCGTCGTCACGAGCGGGCGTGCGCTCATGACGAGCAGCGCCGAAGTCGCTCGGCCCATCGTCTCGACCATGCCGGCGTTCTGGTGGGCGGCGTTTGTCGACGCCGGCAACGCGGCCGATCACTTCAGCTCGCTGACTCCGGCGCTCGGCTACGGCCTGGGACTGCGCTGGCGCAGCCCCGTGGGGCCGCTGCGAATCGACTGGGCCTACGGCGTCGAAGTGCACAAGGCGCGGCTGCACCTGAGTGTGGGCATTGCGCTGTGATCACGCGCGGCGCGCGAACGCAGTCGCCGCGGTCAAGTCTTCCAGGTGTAGCGTGACGTGACGGCGTAGTTCCACACCGAGCCGACGAAGATTCCCGCCACCGCCGCGAGCTGCCACAACGTCTGCTGGCTGAACAGGTACGACGCAATGCCGACGTTGGCCGCGGCGCCGAGCGCGCAAATCGCGACAAACGACGCCAGGCCGCGCCACCAATGCCAGCCTTTGAGCGAAACGTCGCCATAGGTGAGCAGGTTGTTGATCGTGTAGTTGTAGAGCATCGCTACCGACACCGCAGCGCCCTGCCCCACCGAGAACGTGAAGCCCAGGCCCTTGAACATCGTTGTGAGCACGGCGAAGTGCACGAGCGCACCGGTCGCCCCGACGGCGCCGAACGCGACAAAGCGCACCGGCACGAAACGGCCGAACAGCTTGTCGCCCAGCAGCAGCAGGAATTCCCAAGCGACGTTCGCCGACAGCTTGCTCTGGCCAGCGTGGCGCTTGCCGAATTGCAATGGGACTTCGACGATGCGCAGTGGCGCGGGGCTCGACGCGATCAGGTCGAGCAGGATCTTGAACCCCAGCGACGACAAGCGGCCCAGGGCGGCCTCGAAGACTTCGCGGCGCAGCATGAAGTAGCCGCTCATCGGGTCGGACACCGGCTGGCGCGTGATGAGGCGCGACAGGCGCGTCGCAAAGCCGCTGACGCGCAAGCGATTCACGTCCCATTCGCCGACGCTGCCCCCGGGCATGTAGCGGCTCGCGATCACCAGGTCGGTATGCCCCTGGCGCAGACGTTCGAGCATGCCGGCCAACAACGCCGGGTCGTGCTGCAGGTCGGCGTCCATCACGGCGAAAAAAGGAGCGCCCGAAGACAACATGCCCTCGATGCACGCCGACGACAGGCCGCGCCGGCCCACGCGTTTGATGCAGCGCACGCGCCGGTCGCTGCCGCCGATCTCCCAGACGCGCCGTGCCGTGTCGTCGCTGGAATTGTCGTCGACGAAGATCATTTCCCAGGCGACGCCGCGCAGCGCAGCGCGCACCAGATCGACAAGCGGACCCACGTTGTCGCACTCGCGAAACGTGGGCACGACGATCGTGAGTTCGAGTGCCGCGTCGGTGGGGGATTCGGTCATTGGGGCAGTAGCAAGTAGAAGAGATAGTCGTGCGGCGGCAGGCGCGCACCCCAAGTGTCTTTGTGCAGACTGATGGCCACAGGTGGCGTGGACACGTAGCCCCGCGCGACGCGCTGGCACTCGGTGTCGGGCCGCGCGCAAACGAGCAGGCTGCCGTCGCGCTGCCAGTCCACAGGGGTGATCCAGGGGGTGACCGCTGGCGCGCCGGGGTGCCACCAGCGGGCCTTGCCGGGGCCATAAAAAGCGACAGACATGGCTTCGGCGTGCGCGCCGCCCACCAGGGCCAACGGCCGCCCCGTGTGTTCGCGCCACAAGGCATGCGCCGCATGCGCCAGTTCGGCGCGCGGCTCCGTCGCGGCTGCGGCAGCACGCCGTGCGTCGAAGCAACCGACCACCGCCGCAACAGCGAGCACGCCCACCCAATACAGCGGCAAGGCGCGGCGCAGCCAGGGGCCGCGCGGAACAATGCCTTGGCTGTCGAGTACGCCAAGCCACAACGCGGTGAGCGCAAACCACTGCGCCATACCCCATACCGACGCCATGGGAGTGCGCAGCAGCACGGCGATGGCGGCAATCGCGATCATTGGCGCGAAGCTGAGCCACCACAAGGGCCGGTGCAGGTCGGGCCGCACGAGGGCGCGCAGCATCAGCACGGCGCCGGCGCGCCGCTGCGTCGGCGCAAGCGACCACAGCAGGAATATCGCGCTGGGCAGCAGATAGCCGACCTGAGCCACGGTGTAGTTGACCAGACGCAGCAGCGCCGGAACCCACTCCCCCTGGCTGCGCTGCGAAGCAAAGCGCAGCGTCGAGAACTGGTGGTCGAACATCCACTGCACATGCGGGGCCAGCACGGCCAGGGCCGCCGCAACGGCGAGCCAGGGGCCGAGGCCGCGCAGCCGCTGCCGCCACGCGGGGACCCCCAGGATGGCGATGAGCAAGGCCACCACCAGCACCAGCGAGAAGTATTTGCCGAGCAGCGCCAACCCCACCATCACACCGCACGCCGCAGCGTTGCGCCTGCGGCCTGTTTGCACGAAGGCAACGCAGAAGTACGCGGTCCAAGGCCAGATCGACAGCAACACCGCGTTCGCGTTGAACTTGATCGCCAGGCCCGTGTAGAGCGGTGACACGGCGAGCGCGAGTGCGGCGAATGCGGCACCGTGGCTCGAAAGAAAACGCCGCGCCAGTGCCGCGACGCCGATCAGCCCCAACGACGCGTTCAACGCCGACAGCGCGAAATACGCCAAGTCGGTGCGCGGGAGCACGCTGAACCACGCCGCCGCAATCCACGCGAACAGCGGCGGATGCTTGAAGTAGCCGGCCTGCCATTCGATGCCCCATGCATAGTTCTCGACCATGTCGCCGGCAGCGTCAAGGTTGGCGCGCGACAGCCATGCGGCGAAGGTCCAGACCAAGGCGCTCATCGCCAAGACCAGCGGCAACCAAGGCGCGACTGCGCCGCCTGGCTGGCGCGACTGCGCCTGCGATGCGGCGGCGTTCCCTGGAGCGGGTGGGGGCGGTGCGTTCAAGCGCGCGATTCTGCCGCATGGCGCAACGCCGCCGCACGCGGCGCCGCTCGCCGCGCAAGGCGCTCGCCGAGATTCCAGCAACCACAGTTACCGGGCTCGTACGGGCATGTGCGACAGAATGGGCTGGTCGACCGAGCCATTTCGCTCTTCGACGCGTGCCGAATGCCCACCGACCCCCCTTCTGC
>JBEBHW010000359.1:0-4616 GCA_040081145.1 Burkholderiaceae bacterium | reverse complement strand
TCGACGCGCAGCGCGGTTACCCCGAGGCCTTTGTCGACGCACTCACAAAAGCCGGCTGGATGGCCGCGCTGATCCCGCAGGAATACGGCGGCTCGGGGCTGGGCTTGGCGGAGGCCTCCGTGATCATGGAGGAGATCAACCGCAGCGGCGGCAATTCGGGCGCGTGCCACGGCCAGATGTACAACATGGGCACGCTGCTGCGTCACGGTTCGGCCGAGCAGAAGCAGCGCTACCTGCCTCAAATTGCGAGCGGCGAGTTGCGCCTGCAATCAATGGGCGTGACCGAGCCCAGTACCGGCACCGATACGACGAAGATCAAGACGACCGCGGTGCGCACTGCCGGCGGCGACCGCTACGTGGTGAACGGGCAGAAGGTCTGGATCTCGCGGGTCCAGCACTCGGACCTGATGATCCTGCTCGCGCGCACCACGGCGCTCGCCGACGTGAAGAAAAAGTCCGAAGGCATGTCGATCTTCATCGTCGACTTGCGAGACGCCATCGGCCACGGCATGACGGTGCGGCCGATCCCGAACATGGTGAACCACGAGACCAACGAACTGTTTTTCGAGAACCTGGAGATCCCGGCCGAGAACCTGATCGGCGTGGAAGGCCAGGGCTTCAAGTACATCCTCGACGGCTTGAACGCCGAGCGCACGCTGATCGCTGCCGAGTGCATCGGCGACGGCCGCTGGTTCATCGACCGCGTCACCAAGTATGTGAACGAGCGCATCGTCTTCGGCCGGCCGATCGGGCAGAACCAGGGCGTGCAGTTCCCGATCGCTGAGGCGCACATCGAAGTCGAAGCCGCGGACCTGATGCGCTGGCAGGCGTGCCGACTCTTCGACGCGCACCAGCCCTGTGGCGCGCAAGCCAACATGGCGAAGTACCTGGCGGCGAAAGCCTCCTGGGAAGCCGCCAACGCGTGCATCCAGTTCCACGGCGGCTTCGGCTTCGCCTGCGAATATGACGTCGAGCGCAAGTTCCGCGAGACGCGGCTTTACCAGGTGGCGCCGATCTCGACGAACCTGATCCTCTCGTATGTCGCCGAGCATGTACTCGGCTTGCCGCGTTCGTTTTGACGCTGCCCGCACCGACCCTCCCCGCACCTGCACCCCTCATTCGTCGCCGACTGGAGCCATTCACATGAACGCCGCGTTCCCCGAATCCCAACTCGCCGAGTGGGCCGCCGCGCTGCGCTTCGGTGATGTGCCGAGCGCCGTCGTGCGCCGCACTGAGGATCTGTTCCTCGATTGGCTGGGCTCGACGCTCGCCGGAAAGGCTGCGCGGCCGGTGGAGAGCGTCGCGCGCTTCATGCTCGACCAGGGGCCGGCGGACGGACCTGCCGAAGTGCTGATCCACCGCCGCGGCAGCAGCCCGCTGATTGCCGCGACGATCAACGCCGCCGCGTCCCACTTCGCCGAACAGGACGACGTGCACAACGGCTCGGTGTTCCACCCGGCGGCGGTCGTGTTCCCGCCGGCGCTTGCGGTGGCACAGGCGCTCGGGCGCAGCGGGCGCGAGTTGCTGCTGGCGGCGATCGTCGGCTACGAGGTGGGAATTCGCGTCGGTGAATTTCTCGGCCGCTCGCACTACAAGGTGTTCCACACCACCGGCACGGCGGGCACGCTTGCGGCAGCGGCCGCGGTGGGCTCGCTGCTGCGCCTGCATGCGCAGCAGATGCTCAACGCCTTCGGCTCGGCCGGCACGCAATCGGCGGGGCTGTGGGAGTTCTTGCGCGACGGAGCCGACTCGAAGCAGTTGCACACCGCCCACGCCGCCGGGGCGGGCCTCGGCGCAGCGTACCTCGCGGCGGACGGGTTCACCGGGGCGCGCCACATCCTCACCGGCGCGCAGGGCATGGCGGCGGGAATGTCGAGCGACGCCGATCCGGCGCGCCTGACGCATCGCCTGGGGCAGCGCTGGGCGACCGCCGAGACCTCGTTCAAGTTCCACGCCGCGTGCCGCCATACGCACCCGGCGGCCGACGCACTGCTCAGCGTGATGCACCAGCACAAGTTGAACGCTGACGACGTCGTGCAGGTGACAGCTCGCGTGCACCAGGGCGCGATCGATGTGCTCGGCCCCGTGGTCAACCCGCAGACCGTGCACCAGGCGAAGTTTTCGATGGGTACGGTGCTCGCGATGGCGGCGTTGCACCGGCGCGCCGGCATGACCGAATTCGACGCTCACTTCGCGGATGGCGACGCGCGCGCCTTCTGCGAGCGCGTGCACATGGTGTTGGATGAGGAAGTCGACAGCGCCTACCCGGCGCGCTGGATCGGCAAGGTCGAAGTGGCGTTGCGCGACGGCCGCGTCCTGCACGGCCGCGTCGACGAGCCCAAGGGCGACCCGGGCAATACACTCAGCCGCGCCGAGCTCGAAGACAAGGCGATTCGCCTTGCGTCTTACCGCAACGGCGCCACACCGCAGGAGATGCGCGCGCTGATCGCCGCCGTGTGGGCGCTTGCCGACGCTGCCGTCGTGCCACGTCTGCTCGTCCCTGCCTGAAGGAAACTCACCATGACCGGCCCGCTGCACGGCACGCGAATCATCGAACTCACCGCGATCGGCCCCGTGCCCTTTGCCGGCGCACTGCTCGCCGATCTCGGCGCCGACGTGGTGCGCATCGACAGGCCGCTGGCGAGCGGCGCTGCGCCCGAGTTGGCGCCGCGTTTTGACTTCTACAACCGCAACAAGCGCTCGCTCGCGCTGGACCTGAAACACCCGCTCGGCGCGCGCACCATCCTCGATTTGCTGCGCGGCGCCGACGTGCTTCTCGAAGGCTATCGCCCCGGCGTTGCAGAACGCCTCGGCCTGGGGCCTGCGGTGTGCATGGAGGTCAATCCGCGCCTGATCTACGGCCGCATGACGGGCTGGGGCCAGGACGGACCGCTCGCGCAGGAAGCGGGCCACGACATCAACTACCTTGCATTGACGGGCGCGCTGCATTGCATCGGTGGGCCGGGCAATCCGCCGACACCGCCGCTGAATCTCGTGGCTGACCTCGGCGGCGGCGCGATGTACCTCGCCGTGGGCGTGCTCTCCGCCTTGCTCGAGGCGCGCAGTTCCGGGCGTGGCCAGATCGTCGACGCGGCGATGGTCGACGGCGTCGCGCACCTGATGTCGGCATTCCAGGCGTATCGCCAACTCGGCACCTGGACGGCGAACCGCGGCGAGAACATCGTCGACGGCGGCGCGCCGTTTTACGGGACGTATGAAACCTCCGACGCCAAATACGTTGCGGTGGGCTCGATCGAACCGAAGTTCTACGCCGCGCTTCTGGCGCTGCTCGGCCTGACGCACGAGGCCTTGCCGGCGCAGCACGACCGCGCGGCCTGGCCGGCGCAGCGCGCGCGCTTTGCGGCGGTGTTTCGCACCCAAACGCGCGAGCACTGGGTGCAGGCCGCGGCCGGGCGCGACGTCTGCCTGGCCCCGGTGCTCGACATCGACGAAGCGCCGCAGCACCCGCAAATGCGCGAGCGCGGCGTGTTCACGCAATTCGATGGCGTGCTCCACCCCTCGCCGGCGCCGCGCTTCAGCCGCACGCCGGGGTCGCTGCGGCGGCCCGCCCCTGCGCCGGGCGAACACAGCACAGACGTTCTTTCCGACTGGGGCGCCTCCGCCGCCACCGTGTCGGCGCTGCGTGCGGCCGGGGTGCTGCACGACGACGCGGCGGCGCAACCGATACGCTCCTGAAGCTCGGCCCTCCCGCAAACTTGGCCCCTCGGCCGGACAACCCTCACGATGATTTCCCTCATCAACTACATCACCCCCGTGCAATTCGGCTTCGGCGCGATCACGCTGCTGCAAGCGGAATGCGAGCGCCTGGGAATCAGACGCCCCTTGCTCGTCACCGACGCCGGTGTGCGCGCCGCGGGGCTGGTGGACCGCCTGCTCGCGCAGTTGCGCGACCCGAGCAGCGTCACGATCTTCGACGCGACGCCGGGCAACCCGAACGAGGCTGCAGTGCGCGCCGCGGTGGCGCTGTTCAAGGGCGGCGACTGCGATGGCGTCGTCGCGTTAGGCGGCGGCTCGTCGATGGACCTGGCTAAAGGCGTCGCAGTGTGCGCTCGCCATGACGGGCCGTTGAAGAGCTTCTGCCTCATCGAAGGTGGCCTGGCGCGAATCACCGCGGCGACGGCGCCAGTGATCGCGATTCCCACGACGGCGGGAACGGGCAGCGAAGTCGGCCGCGGCGCGGTGCTGATCGTCGACGACGGGCGCAAGCTCGGCGTGCTCTCGCCGCACGTCGTTCCCAAAGTCGCGATCTGCGACCCGGACCTGACGCTTGGCTTGCCGCCCCTTCTCACCGCCGCCACCGGCATGGACGCGATCGCGCATTGCATCGAGACCTTCATGGCGCCGGCGTTCAACCCGCCCGCCGACGGCATTGCGCTCGATGGCCTGGCACGCGGCTGGGCGCACATCGAGCGTGCGACGGCGCAGCCGCACGATCGGCAAGCGCGGCTGCAGATGATGTCGGCGTCGATGCAGGGCGCCCTCGCGTTCCAGAAAGGCCTGGGCTGCGTGCACAGCCTGAGCCATTCGCTGGGCGGCATCGACCCACGCCTGCACCACGGCACGCTCAACGCGGTGTTCCTGCCGGCGGTGATGCG
>JBEBHW010000358.1:0-4618 GCA_040081145.1 Burkholderiaceae bacterium | reverse complement strand
GATCGGCAAGGCCATCGTGCAACTGCTGCGCGGCCAGGCGCTGATCGAAGGCGAAGTCAAGTTCAACGGCCACGATTTGATCGCCATGCACGGCCACGAGCTGCGCAAGGCCAGGCGCTCGGTGCAAATCATTTTCCAGGACCCATTTGCCTCGCTCAACCCGCGCATGCGCGTACTCGAAATCCTGATGGAAGGGCAGGCTGCGTTGTTACCCGGCCTGAGCCAGCGTACGCGGCGCGCCAACATCGACAAACTCATCGATCAAGTGGGCCTGCGCGCGGACTCGCTGGAGCGCTACCCGCATGAATTTTCGGGCGGGCAGCGCCAACGCATCGCGATCGCGCGCGCCCTGGCGGTCAAGCCCGATTTGATCGTCTGCGACGAACCCACGTCGGCGCTTGATGTGTCCGTGCAGGCGCAAATCCTCAACCTGCTGCGCGACTTGCAAGCCGAACTCGGCGTGTCCTACCTGTTCATCACGCACAACATCGGCGTCGTCGAATACATCGCTGACCATGTGGCTGTGATGCAGGAGGGGCGGATCGGCGAGGCAGGGGTGGCCGATGCCGTGTTGCGGTATCCGCGGTCTGAATATACGAAGAACCTGTTGGCTGCTGTACCAAGGATTGCGGCCGCCTGACAGCGTACCAAGCCCGCCCCGGATTCACGCGTCAGGAATGGACGTGATCAGTTGTCGTTGGCGTGTTGTAAGTATCCAACGACGCTGGCTGAGTCCACTAGGGAGATGCCCGCACGGCGGGGCACTGCTAGGCATCCTCTGCTCTTCCGCCCGCGCGAGCGGGCCGGCGCAAACCCGCGTGAATACTCGGTTCATGGGCTGTCGACACGCACTGTTCAAGCGAGCGGCGACGCATCCAGCGAAACGCGACCCAGGAATACCCTAGAGGTTCGCAAAAAGACATTGGTGACAATTCTTTGCACGTCTTTGCAGGCTGGCTTTAGCGTTCCCACCCGAACACCAAAGGCTTGCTGCAGAGCTGGGTCCATCGTCAACCTTGTCCAATTTTCTGAGGAGACTACATGTTCAAAAGAACCAAGATCTGTTCGGGATTGATGCTCGCCTTCGGTGGGACGCTCGCGATGAGCACCTCGCCGAGTCTTGCTCAACAACAACTCGAGCGAGTGGAGGTCACCGGATCAGCCATCAAGCGCATAAATTCGGAGGGGGTTGCCCCCGTCGAAATCATTACGCGCAAGCAGATTGAACGCACAGGAGCGACTTCAATTAATGAATTGCTGCGCAGCATTCCCTCGATCGACATTTTCGACCAGGGTGAGTTGGCGTCGAACTCCCCGGCCGGGTCAGGGACAGCCAGCATTCGCTTGCGAGGCCTGTCCGATAGCGAAGTCCTGGTGTTGCTGAACGGGCGACGCCTGCCAGTCAATGCGCTGTACGACTCGTCGGGTGCCGGCGCCGCGTTTGACATCAACTCTCTGCCCATTGGCGCCATCGAACGCATCGAAGTTCTCAAGGATGGCGGCTCGGCGATTTATGGGGCTGACGCGGTGGCCGGCGTGGTCAACTTCATTACCAAGACCGACTACCAGGGAATCGAGCTGACGGCGACTTACGGCAAGAGCAGTCGCAACGACGGCGAAGAAAAACGCGTGGGGTTGTCTGCAGGTTTTGGTGACTTGAGCAAAGACCGCTACAACGTCCTCTTCGGTGTGGATGTGTTCAAGCGTGAACCGATTCTGCGCAAGGATCGGGACATTTCGAGTTCAGTCAACTTCACCCGTTTTGGCGGAACCGATTTGCGCAGTTCGTTTGCCCCAACGGGCAACGTGATCGATCCGAACACCGGCAATTTCGTGGCCGTAACCTACAAACCGTGTCCCCCAGGCAGTTTGCAGACATCGATCAACCGCTGCCGGTATGACTTCAATGCCAGCCTACTTACGGCGTACAACGGCGCCGACCGCCTCAGTGCACTTGCGGTGGGCACAGTACAGATCACCCCCAGTGTCAAGGCGTTTACCGAGTTGACCTTTTCGACGTCGAAAGACCATTTCGATGCGCATCCAGTTCCCGACTTCTTTATCGTTCCCATCCTCGATCCGAGCCATCAACCTTTCGAAATTACGCCTGGGTCAGGCACCGTCTATATCGCGGGACGCTTCATGCAAGGCGGGCCGCGCATGACCGATCGCAAGTCGAATTTCCTCAATGCGGTCGTGGGTGCGGAGGGGTCATTCGGGTCCTACGATTGGAAAGCCCATTTGAATCGAGGCGAGAGCAAAGTCACGAACAACGACTCCGGATACTACAACTCTAACTTGTGGGTTCCCGCGACCAGCAGCGGCGCACTGGATCCGACGGTCGGCACCAATGATCCGGCTTTCGTCGAGAGCCTGAAGGTACGGCCAGTCCGTGAAGGGAAGTCGATATTGACCTCTGTCAGCACGCAGTTGAACGGCAGTATCGCCAAGATGCCCGCGGGCGATTTGCTGTTTGCTGTGGGCGTCAATGCAAACAAGGAGGATCTGAATGACACTCCGGACGTTCTGACACAGCAGGGCTTGGTGATCGGGAGTATCCAACAGGCGGCGGTGAGCGCCACCCGAAAGAACGCGGCGATATTCGGGGAGTTGTCGATCCCGGTGCTCAAAGACCTGGAGGCCCAGGCCGCATTGCGCTATGACAAATACTCCGGTGGATCGAGCGCCACCAGCCCAAAGGTCGGATTGAAGTGGTCGGCCATGCCGGAATTGGCTTTGCGCGGGTCGTACTCCGGTAGTTTCCGCGCGCCAGTGCTCAAGCAGCTCTATGGGGCCCGCGAGGAGGGTGCGGCGAATGTGACCTCGCCGGTTCATTGCACCCTTCTGGGCGTCCCGCTCAACCCCGACGGGACTTGCGACTTCGCGATCTTTCAGGTCAATGGTTCCAACGCCAACTTGACACCCGAAAAAGGCAAGACGCTGAACTTGGGCATCGTGTTTGAAGTCGCCAAGAATTACAGCGCGAGCATTGACTGGTGGAAGATCAACAAGACGAGCGACATCTCTACCCCGACCATCGAGTCCGCGATTGAACAAGGCCTGTTCTCCAGGACGGGAGCGCGCGTCAGCGTGTTCACGACATTGCAGAACATCGCCGAGCGCGAAACCTCTGGCGTTGATGTGGACGCGCGCTTGCGTTTCCCGGGGACCGCCATCGGCAACCTCGAGGTGCGCAACCTCCTCACCTACTATTCGACCCAGAAGTCACGCGACACGCCGGGCGGCCGGTGGGATGATTTCAATGGCACCTATGCGACACCACGCTACCGCAACGTCTTGAATGTCTCGACTGAAGCGGGGCCCTGGACCGTCGGTGGCAGCTGGCGCACCGTCGGTGGGTTCTGGGACTCGGACCTGCCGCTCCAAGACAAGCCGGCCAACACCCGTCGCGTGGGCGTGCATGAGGAACTTGACATGCTGGTGCAGTTTTCCGGTGTGAAGAACCTCGAGCTCAGTTTTGGTATCAAGAACCTGTTCGATCGCGAGCCGCCGTTGAGCCTGCAAAACGCCGGCAGCAACTTGTACACGCAAATGGGATTTGCAGAGCTTTACAGCTCGCGCGGCCGGTTCTATTACCTGTCCGCGAAGTACGCTTTCCGTTGAGCCGCAAGTTAGAAGTGAATCAAGGGCGTCCGTCGGGCGCCCTTTTTTTCGGCAGATCCCGGTGCGGCATCATGGCAAGTTGCCGCTGGCGCCACCATCGATGACCCAAGAGAATTTGCAAAGCTTGCTTGGCTCGGCAATGATGTTGCTTCGAGCCGGTCGAATTCGTGAGGCGATCGCTGCGCATGAGAAATTGCTCGCGCTCTCCCCCTGTCTGCCGGACAGTTGGTACAACCTCGCTCACCTCCAAGCCCAAGCACGCCTCTTCGACGCTGCGCTCGCCTCGTACCAACGGGCCTTGCATCACGGCGTCGGTGGCCCCGAAGAGGTTCGTCTGAATCGTGCTGTCATCTTCGCCGAGCATTTGCGCCGTACGGACGAGGCAGTGCGGGAACTGGAGGCTGCGCTAGAGCTGAGTCCGGACTACGTCCCCGCACTGCTCAATCTGGGCAACATCCACGAGCAGCGTGGCGATCGCGAGTCGGCGCTCGTGGCGTACGAGAGAGTATTGGTCGTGGACCCGAGCAATGCGCTGGCCTTGTCGCGACTGCCCAATCTGAAGACTGTCCCCAGCACCGAGGATGGGCTCATCAGACGTCTGCGTGAAGCCATCGCGCGGCCAGCTTCAACAGCGAGCGATCGTGCAGATCTTGGATTTGGCTTGGGCAAGGCGCTCGACAGTGCGGGTGCCTATGACGAGGCCTTCGCTGCCTATGCAGAAGCGAACCGGGCGAGCCGCCAAAGTGCGGGTCCGAACGGGGTGCGATACGACGCCCAAGCGCAAGGGCGCTTTGTTGAGCGCCTCATCGCGGCTTTCCCGCTGCAGCCATCGCCCGTTCGACTTGCTCCAAGCCCGAGGCGACCGCCGGTGTTCATTTGCGGCATGTTCAGATCCGGCTCCAGCTTGGTGGAGCAAATCCTGGCAAGCCACTCCAGCGTTACCGCCGGGGGCGAGATCGACTTGCTGCCGACGATCGCGAACGAGCATTTCAAG
>JBEBHW010000357.1:0-4623 GCA_040081145.1 Burkholderiaceae bacterium | reverse complement strand
GCACCGACGGAGTCGAGCTCGCCTGCTACCTCGCAGTCAACGCCGCCGCGCTGCTGCGCGTGGGTTTGCCGCTGGTGAGTCCCTCCGCGACGATGATCGCGGTGCTGGGCTCGGCGCTGCTCTGGTGCGGCGCCTTTGCGCTGTTCACGCTGCGCTACTGGCCCATCCTGACGCGCGCCCGGCTCGACGGCAAGCCGGGCTGAGTGCCATTCGCCGGGGCACCTGCCCAAGGCGCAATGGTTCGCCCTGCCCGCGACGCACTCCACCAACGCAACGAACGCCCATTCAATTGATGGGGATCAAGCCGGTCCAGCGTGCGGTGGACGCAGGGTGACACGACCCGCTCAGAATGGCCATCACCCTCATGGACTTCGAGCCTACCCCCCGTGCCGCCCTGTTGCGAAGCCAATTGCAGCGCTTCATGGACGACTTGGTGCTGCCTTCGCTGCCCGACTGGCACCGCTACGCCGACGCCGGCGTCTACCCGCTGGACGTGATCGAGCCCTTGAAGGAGAGGGCGCAGGTGCTCGGCCTGTGGAATCTGTTCCTGCCTGGCCTGCGCGACGACCAGCCGGGGACGCGCCTCTCCCATCTCGACTACGCACCGCTCGCCGAAACGATGGGGCGCGTGCCGTGGGCCGCCGAAGTCTTCAACTGCAGCGCGCCAGACAGCGGCAACATCGAATTGCTGCAACTCTTTGCCGACGCGGCACAGGCTCAGCGCTGGCTCGACCCGCTGCTGCGTGGCACCTCGCGCTCGTGCTTCGCGATGAGCGAGCCCGATGTGGCGTCGAGCGACCCGACCCAGCTGCAGACGCGCATCGAGCGCGTTGGCGATGCGCTCGCGATCAACGGCCGCAAGTGGTTCATCACCGGCGCGGCGCACCCGAACTGCGAGCTGATCGTATTGATGGGCGTTGACGCGGCAGCCGCTGCGGACGATGCGCACCAGCGCCACTCGATCGTGCTGCTGCCCTTGAACACGCCCGGTGTCGTGGTGGAGCGCAACATCCCGATGCTCGATCATCAGGCGCTGGACGGGCATTGCGAGATCGTGTTGCGCGACGTGCGTGTGCCGGCCGATCACCTGCTGGGCGCGGCAGGCGCCGGCTTCGCGATGGCGCAGGCACGCCTCGGCCCAGGCCGCGTGCACCACGCGATGCGCTGCATCGGCCAATGCGAACTCGCGCTCGAACTGATGTGCGAGCGCGCGCTCGAGCGGCGTGCCTTCGGTGCGCGCATCTCCGACCATTCGAACGTGCAGGACTGGATCGCCTGGTCGCGCGTCGAAATCGACCAGGCGCGCCTGCTCGTGCTGCACGCCGCGTGGCGCATGGACCGCGACGGCAACGCCGCGGCACGGGTCGACAGCGCGGCGATCAAGCTCGTCACAGCGCGGTTGCAAACGTCAGTGCTCGACCGCGCGATCCAGGTCTTCGGCGCGATGGGCCTGAGCCCCGACACGCCCTTGGCGCGGCTGTGGAGCTGGGGTCGCGCCTTGCGCATCCTCGACGGCCCCGACGAAGTGCATCTGCGCAGCATTGCGCGCGCCGAGCTGGCGCGTGCCAAGGCGCGGCGTGGCACGTCGGCGCCGCACTTGCGACGCTGGCTGGCGCAGCCACAGGATTGTTGAATGGACTACGCAGCGCTCAAGCTGGTGCATCAAGGCGCCGTCGCGCTGTCGATCGGCGGTTTTGTTGCACGCGGGATCGCGGCGCTCGTGGAGGCACGCTGGCAACGTGGCCGGGCGGCGCGCACGCTGCCGCACGTCGTCGACACGCTGTTGCTCGCTTCGGCGCTCGGTCTGGCCTGGATGGCGCGGCTCAACCCCATCACGACGCCCTGGTTGATGGCGAAGATCGTCGGGCTGCTGCTCTACATCGGACTCGGCATGGTCGCGTTGCGGCCGGGCTTGCCGCGAGGCGTGCGCGCAGCCGCATTTCTCGCCGCCCTGCTGTGCTTCGGCCAGATCGTCGCGATGGCGATCAGCAAGAGCCCGGCCGGGCTGCTCGCCTGGATCTGACGGTGCCGGCGCGCGAGCAGCGCACGGCGCACGCGCGCGCCAATGCGGCGCGGCGCGGCATTTCGGAAATTTGTCTGCACGCGCCGGCACCGGGCTTGATGTGTGTCAACCTCGATGGGGTTCAAGCGCACTAAGGTGTGCGGTCCGCCACCACCCTGGCGCATTTGCGCCTGCCGCAACCTCCATGATTGCTGCCACCGATGCCATCGATTCGACCCCGGCCCCCACGGCCGCGCCAGGCGTCGAGTGCGCGGCTTTGCTGGAGTTGATGCGGCGCGCCGGGTTGACCGGGCTGGCCCTGCGCGGCAAGACGCTGTTGCCCATCGTGCAGGGCGGCATGGGCATCGGCGTGTCGGCAAACCGGCTCGCCGGCAGCGTGGCGGCGCACGGCGCCATGGGAACCATCGCTTCGGTGGACTTGCGACGCCATCACCCCGATCTGATGGAACGCTGCTCGGGTCTGGGGGTGGGCGAGCGCGCCAAGAAGATGATCGATGCGGTCAACCTCGAGGCGCTCGCGCGCGAGATCCGCGCCGCGCGCGAGCGCGCCGCGGGGCATGGGCTGCTCGCCGTCAACGTGATGCGCGCCGTCAGCGCGTACGCCGCGTCGGTGACGTGTGCGCTCGAAAGCGGAATCGACGCCATCGCGGTCGGCGCCGGCCTGCCGCTGGACCTGCCCGACCTGGCGCGCGACCATCCGCACGTCGCGCTTGTGCCCATCCTCTCCGACGCGCGCGGCGTGCAGCTGCTCGTGAGGAAGTGGGAGCGCAAGCAGCGCCTGCCCGACGCGATCGTCATCGAGAACCCGCGTTTTGCGGGCGGCCACCTCGGGGCGGCGAAGGTCGACGACCTGAACGACACGCGCTTCGACTTCGAGAACGTGTTGCCTCAGGTGCGCGGATTCCTGCGCAGTGCCGGCGTCGAGCGCGAGGTTCCACTCATCGCCGCGGGGGGCGTGCGTTGCCTGGCCGACATCGCCCGGCTGCAAGGCCTGGGCGCCGCAGCGGTGCAATTGGGAACGCCATTTGCCGTCACGCAGGAGGGCGACGCGCACCTCGAATTCAAGCGCGTCCTGGCGCAGGCCAGCGAAGCCGAAAAGCTCGAGTTCACGAGCGTCGCCGGTCTGCCGGCGCGCGCTGTGGCCACACCGTGGCTGCTCAACTACCTCAAGGCCTTGCCGCGCCTGCAGCAGGTGGCGCACGCGAAGAAACGCTGCACCAAAGTCTTCGACTGCCTCGTGCAATGCGGCCTGCGCGACGGGCTGCTGGGCTGGGGCCAGTTCTGCATCGACAACCAGCTCGCCGCGGCGCTGCGCGGCGACGTCAAACACGGGCTGTTCTTTTGCGGCCGCGGCGACCTGCCGTTTGGGCGCGAGATTCGCAGCGTGCGCGAGTTGCTGACCAAACTGCTCGGCGGCGCTGTAGGCCCGCTGGCGCAGAACCCCGCGACCTGAAGCCGCGCGCGCCGCCTCAGCGCGACGCCAGCAGGTGGCGCAGCTTGACGAACGCGAGCCCGGCCATCACCGCGTCGTTCAGCGCGTCGTGGGCGTCGCGCAGCGGCAGGCCGAGGTCGTTCATCATCGTCGCGAAGCGCAGGTCGATGCTGCCGCCGCGCTCGTGTGCCGGCAGGTGCCGGTTCTTCAAGTCGTAGTACATCGCCGAGACTTCGATCTTCGGCTGAGGCAGGCGCACGCCCAGCAGTGGCCAGATCTCGCGGTTCAGCATCGCCACGTCGAACTCCAGGTAGTAGCCCACGAGCGGGCGGCTGCCGATGAAGGCGAGCAGCTGGCGCATCGCTGCCGCAGGGTCCATGCCGTGTGCGACGTCGGCCTCGCGCAAGCGGTGCACCCGCACCGCATCGAGCTTCATGGCACGCTCGGGGCGCACCAGCAGTTCCAGGCGCTGGCTCGTCAGCAGGCGGTTTCCCGTGATGCGCACCGCGCCGATCGAGACGATCTGGTCGCGGTGCACGTCCAGCCCCGTGGTTTCGGTGTCCAACGCGACCCATTCGTCTGCGGGCGGCGGGTCGTAGAGAAAGGCGAACTCCGGGTCGGCCAGGTGGTAGAGCAACCAGCGGCGTCGCAGGGATTCGAACCAGGCCGGCGCCATCGGGCAGCCGGCCTCAGGCCGTCTCCAGGTGGAACTGATGGCGCATCTGAGCCTTGAAGCGCTTCACCACCGCGAGCGCGTCTTTCAGCAGGTCGCGCTCCAGGCTGCTCAGCTTGTCGGTGCGCACGCCCCCGCTCACGGGGCGCCCGGTGTCGAGTTCGGCCAGGCCCGCCTTGAGCCGCAGGCCCATCAGGAAATGCAGGCTGTCGATGAGGTCGGTCGCAAACTCCGCAGTCAACCGGCCCATTCCCACCAGGGCATCGAGGCGCGCGACGGTGCTGCTCGCCGCCACGTGGTCGCGCAGCGCGAGGCTGCGCACGCCGTGCACCACGGGGAAAATGCCGGCCTTCTTCAAGTCGAGAAATTGCGCGTCTTGCTCGCCGATCAACAGCAGGCGGTTCCACCAGCCTCCCGAGGCGTCGGGGAACGAGTCGATCGCCGCGGCAAAGCGGCCGAGCAGCGCGTCGCTCGCGGAGATCAGCGCGCCGAAAT
>JBEBHW010000356.1:0-4624 GCA_040081145.1 Burkholderiaceae bacterium | reverse complement strand
CAGCCAAGCCGGCGCCAAAGGCGTGACGCTGTTTCTTGTCGACACGCACCTGCCGGGGTTTCGGCGCGGCAAGAACCTGCACAAGCTCGGCATGAAGGCGCAGGACACGTCCGAGCTGTTCTTCGACGACCTTCGGATTCCCGCTTCGGCGATGCTCGGCGCGGAAGGCAAGGGCTTCGAGTTGATGATGACCAAGCTTGCGCAGGAGCGCCTGGCGCAGGCGATCCGCTCGGCCACAGTCGCCGAGACCGTGATCGACTACACCGTGGAGTACACCGCGAACCGCAAGGCCTTCGGCAGGACCATCGGCGACTTCCAGAACACGCAGTTCAAGCTCGCTGAGTTGAAGACGGAGGCCGTGGTCGGCCGCCACTTCACCGACAAGTGCATCGCCAATTTCATGAAAGGCGAGCTCGACGCCGTGGACGCGGCGATGGCCAAGATGTGGCTCTCCAACCTGCACTGCAAGGTCGTCGACGAATGCCTGCAGCTCTTCGGCGGCTGGGGCTACATGTGGGAGTACCCGATCGCCCGCGCCTATGCCGATGCGCGGGTCGTGAAAATCGCCGGCGGCTCGATCGAGGTGATGAAGCACATCATCGGCAGGCAGTTGTTCGCCGCGCACCGGCCCGCGGACACCCGCGTCAATGGCGTGGCGGGCGTGAACCCGGCGTAAAGAGGAGGCACCTCATGAACGATTCTGGATCAAGGCTGCTGCGGGCCGAGTGCCGGGCCGCTCCCAAGCCGGCCTGCATCCCCTCGGGGGACGGTCGGACGCACCCATCCGACGAGGGGCTCCAATGAGCACATTCCGCGCCGACGTCCTCGCGGGCAAACGCATCCTCATCACCGGCGGCGGCACCGGCCTGGGCAAGGAACTGGCACGCACCCTCGTTGCGCACGGCGCGTCGGTGCACATTTGCGGGCGGCGCGAGGCGGTGTTGCAGCAGGCCGTTGCCGAGCTGACGCCCGCAGCCCAACACGGCGGGCGCATCGAGCACCACATTTGCGACGTGCGCGAAGCCGAGCAGATCGAGGCCATGGTCGAGCGCATTTGGGCCGGCGGGCCGCTCACCGGCCTGATCAACAACGCCGCCGCCAACTTCATCGCGCCCTCGGTGGACATCAGCCCGCGCGGCTTCGCCGCAGTCCGCTCCACGGTGATGGACGGCGCGCTCTTCTCGACCCTCGCGTGCGGCAAGCGCTGGATCGCGCAAGGCTTGCCGGGCTCGGTGGTGAGCATGCTCGTCACCTGGGTCTGGACCGGCTCGGCCTACGTGCTGCCCTCCACGATGGCCAAGACGGCGGTGCACGCAATGACAATGTCGCTCGCCGTCGAATGGGGCAAGCACAACATTCGCGTCAATGCCGTCGCGCCCGGCCCCTTCCCGACCGAAAGCGCCTGGGAAAAGCTCGCTCCGATCCCGAAGGCGAACGTCGGCGCCGCCAGCGCCGACGAAGTGCCGATGCAGCGCTTCGGTCGCATGCCCGAGCTGTGCAACCTGCTGACGTTCCTGCAGGCCGACGGCTGCGACTACCTGACGGGGCAAACCATTGCGATCGACGGTGGCCACCACCTCGCTGCGCCGAGCACGTTTGCCGCATTGGGCAAGCTCACGCCTGAAGATTGGGCAGAAGCGAAGGCAGTTGTGCGCTCGCGTGCCGAGAAGGAAAAATCGCAGCGCAGTGTCGGCTGAGTTGCACTGCTTCGCGCGGATTCACAGTGAGGCCCACCATGGAGACGCTCTGGGACTTGCGTCACCATGCAGCCAGCGAGCCGGAACGCTGCGCCATTGCCTGCGGCGCTGAACGGTTGAGTTACGGCGAGATCGAGGCGCTGTCAAATTCCATCGCGGCAGTCTGGCGCAGCTTTGGCCTGGCGCGCGGCGACCACGTCGCCACGCTCATCGGGAATCGGCCCGAAGCACTTGCCACGGCTTGGGCAGCGTGGCGCTGCGGCGTCTACCTCACCCCCGTGTCCACTGCGCTCGCACCAGTCGAGCTGTGCGCCTTGGTGCAAGACTGCGGCGCGAAGATCGTCGTCGCCGACGCAGCGTTCTCGGCCCTCGCGCAAACGCTGCCGGCCACGGCGACGGCGCCTGTGCAGTGGCTGTCGATTCGCGGCGCGATCGACGGCTACGCGCCGCTCGAACCCTTGCTCGCCGACGCATCGCCACTGCCCGTGGCCGACGAGCCACCCGGCGCTCTGATGATGTACACCTCGGGAACAACCGGCGCGCCCAAGGGTGTGATCCGCCCGCTGCTGCCCGCGCACTGGCGTGGCACGCCACCCTTCGCCGCCGACTTGATCGCCTTGTTCGGCGTGGGCGGAACCGAGGTGCGCTACCCTTCGACCGCGCCGCTCTACCACGCCGCGCCGCTGCGCTTCGCCCTGGCCGTCACCGCCGGCGGCGGCACAGTGCACGTGATGGAACACTTCGACGCCGGCGCCGCGCTCGACCTGATCGAGACCGAGCGCATCACCCACAGCCAATGGGTGCCGGCGATGTTTCATCGCCTGACGGCGCTGCCCGAAGCGCGCCGCGCCGCACTCAGCGCGCCAGCGCACCGCTGCGCGATCCATGGCGCAGCGCCCTGCCCGCCCGAACTGAAGCGCACCATGATTCAGTGGTGGGGCCCCATCCTGCTCGAGTACTACTCCGGCAGCGAGGGCGTGGGGCTGACCTTGATCGACTCCACCGAAGCCCTCGCCCACCCTGGTTCTGTGGGGCGCGCGCGCAAGGGCACCTTGCACATCGTCGACGAGGCCGGGCGCGACCTGCCGGCGGGGAGCACCGGGCTGGTGTGCTTCTCGGGTGTCGCGCCCTTCGCGTATCACAACGCCCCCGACAAGACCGCCGCACGCACCCTGCCTCACGGACGCCAGAGCTTCGGCGACATGGGCCACGTGGACGGCGACGGCTATCTGTACCTGACCGACCGGCTGGACGACATGATCATCTCCGGCGGCGTGAACATCTACCCGCAGGAGATCGAGGCAGTGATCCGCAGCGCACCGGGCGTGTGGGACTGCGCGGTGGTGGGCGTTCCCGACACTCGCTTCGGCGAGCGGCCGGTCGCCTTCGTGGTACCGTTGCGCGCCCCGGCGCGGGCCGATCCGGCGGACGAGGTGCGCCGCCAATGCGAGGTGCACCTGGGCCGCTACAAGCAGCCGCAGGCAATCTACATGGTCACGGAACTGCCGCGTTCGCCCACCGGCAAACTGCTGCGTCGAGAGCTGCGCAAGCGCATTGCGCCGAACTTGGAGGAACCCGGATGAATGCACCCGAGGCCATGGCATTTCCAGGCAACCTGTTCGTCGTCGCCGCGCCGAGCGGCGCCGGCAAGTCGAGTCTCGTCAAGTCGCTGCTCGAAATCGACCACCACCTGGTGCTCTCCGTCTCGCACACGACGCGCGCGCCGCGCGGCCAGGAGCGGCAGGGGCGCGAGTACCATTTCGTCGACGAGGCGGCGTTTCGCGCGAAGATCGCACACAACGACTTCTTCGAGTGGGCGCAAGTGCATGGCCACCTCTACGGCACCTCGCGTGCAGCGATCGAGCACGACCTGCAGCGCGGCCAGGACGTGGTGCTCGAAATCGATTGGCAGGGCGCACTGCAGATCAAGAAGCTCTTTCCCCACGCCGTGTTGATCTTCATCCTGCCCCCCAGCTGGGACGAACTGCTGCAACGCTTGAAGCGGCGCGGCGAAGACCCGCCCGACGTGATCGAACGGCGCATGGCCAATGCCCGGATTGAAGTGGCGCAGGCACGGCACTTCGACTTCGTTATAATCAACGCCTTGTTCGAGGCTGCCGTTTTCGACCTGAAAACGATTGTTCACTCGCAGCGGCTCAAATTCAGCGCCCAACGTCGAACCAAGCCTGCGGTGTTCGCCGCCCTCGATCTCGATTGATTCTTTCGCCTCATCGCCCATCACCCGGGAATTGCCAATGGCTCGCATCACTGTCGAAGATTGCCTTGTGAAGATCCCGAACCGCTTCCAGCTCGTGCTGGTGGCCACCTACCGGGCGCGCATGCTCAGCCAGGGGCATGCGCCGAAGATCGAGTCGAAGAACAAGCCGGGCGTGACGGCGCTGCGCGAAATCGCTGCCGGTGAAATCGGCATCGAAATGCTGCGCAAGGTGCCGATTTAGGCCACCCCGTTCAACGCCAGCACCACAATTTCAGAGCCCCACCGAGCGGGCGCTGCGGTTCCGCGCTAAATTCGCGGCATGAGCACACGCTCCTCCGCCGCTGTTGACGACCCGGCTTTGAAGTCGGGAAGGCGCGCGCGTTCTCCTGCTCCCGCGACGAAAACAAGCGATGCTGCGTCGGCGTCGTTTGCGGCCCTGACGGCCAAACTCGACTACCTCAGCGCTGCCGAGATCAGAAGAGTCCGCGAAGCGTACCGCTTTGCCGACGAAGCGCATCTGGGGCAGTTCCGTGCCGGAGGCGAGCCCTACATCACGCACCCGATCGCCGTGGCGGGCCTGTGCGCCGACTGGAAGCTCGACGTGCAGGCGATCATGGCCGCGCTGATGCACGACGCGATCGAAGACTGCGGCGTGCACAAGTCCGAGTTGATCGAGCGTTTTGGTGCCCCCACGGCGGACCTCGTCGAC
>JBEBHW010000355.1:0-4631 GCA_040081145.1 Burkholderiaceae bacterium | reverse complement strand
ACGCTGAGTTCGTCGCGGTGGAGCCGCAGGCGGTGCTCGGCCACATCGACGAGACCGTGGCCATCGTGTCGCTGACGCACGTGAACTACAAGACCGGCCGGATGTATGACATGGCCGGCATCACACGCCGCGCGCACGAGGTGGGCGCGCTGATCGTGTGGGACCTGTGCCACACGGCAGGAGCGATGCCGTGCGAACTGAGCCGCTGCAACGCCGATTTCGCGGTGGGCTGCGGCTACAAATACCTGAACGGCGGGCCCGGCGCGCCGGCGTTCGCATTCGTCGCGAAGCG
Organism: Burkholderiaceae bacterium; assembly: GCA_040081145.1. Classification (GTDB taxonomy): domain Bacteria; phylum Pseudomonadota; class Gammaproteobacteria; order Burkholderiales; family Burkholderiaceae_C; genus JAEMQF01. The sequence continues at coordinate 4,339 of JBEBHW010000355.1, read as the reverse complement.
CCATCAGGCAGGGCTGAGCCAGCCGCTCACGGGTTGGCACGGCCACGCGCGGCCGTTTGCTTTTGTCGACGGCTATGAGGCCGCGAACGGCATCGACCGCATGCTCGTCGGCACGGCGTCGCAGTTGGGTCTGATTGCGCTCGAAGCGGCGCTTCAATCGTTCGACGGCGTGGACTTGCAGGCGCTGCGCCGCAAGAGCCTGGCCTTGACGGACCTGTTCATCCGCCTCGTCGATCAGGAGCTGACCGGCTTCGGCCTGGCCACTCCGCGCGAAGAGGCGCTGCGCGGCAGCCAGGTCTCGCTCACGCACGAAGAAGGCTACGCGATCATGCAGGCGCTTATCGCGCGCGGTGTCATCGGCGACTTTCGTGCACCTGACATCCTGCGCTTCGGCATGGCCGCACTCTACGTGCGCTTCATCGACGTGTGGAACGCGGTGGCGGCGCTGAAGGACGTGATGGCGACAAAGGCCTGGGCGGCGCCGCAGTTTCAGCAACGCAAGGCGGTGACATGAGCGGAGCAAGCAGTGGCGTTGGCGTGATCCCCGGCAAGGCTACGCCGCGGGGCAAGTATTCGCACGTCAAACGCGCGGGCGACTTCCTGTACGTGTCTGGCATCAGCTCGCGCCGGCCCGACAACAGCTTCGCCGGCGTGAGCGTCAATGGCACCGGTGCAACCGTGTTGGACGTTCGTGCCCAGACGCGCGCCGTGCTCGAAAACATTCGCGACATCCTGCGCGGCGCCGGTGCCGAGCTGGCTGACGTGGTGCAGGCGCAGAGCTTCCTCGTCGACATGGCCGACTTCGCCGGCTATAACGAAGTCTGGGCCGAATTCTTCGGCGACGACGAAAACCCGCCGACGCGCACGACGGTTGCGGTGCGCCAGTTGCCGCACCCGCACCTGCTGATCGAAATCAACGCGGTGGCATACAAGCCGCCGCCACCGCCTCGCGAAACCGGGTTCGGGCCATGACGAAGGACGCGCGAAGCGCCGTGGATCTGGCGAGGTGACTGCAACACCGATCGGCGCAGCGACGTGGCGCGACCTCGATGACGCTGCCCGCGAACGCGAGTACTCGCCGAGCTCGTGCATCGGCGGCAACTACCAACCCTTTGTTCAAGCGTACGCAGAGAAGAGTCGCGAAGCGCGCGCGCACACGCCCGGCCGGCTGGGGCTCGCGTATCGCGCCGGGGGGGCGCAGCGACTGGACCTGTTCGTTCCGCGTGATGGTCCCGGGCGCGCCGGCCTTGCACCTTTGCTTGTGTTCATCCACGGCGGCTATTGGCAGGAACTTTCCAAGAACGACGCTTCGTTTGCTGCAACCCATTGTGTCGCGCAGGGGTTCGCCCTCGCCGCGCTCGACTACACGCTCGCTCCGCACGCAAGCATTGTGCAGATGGTGGATGAATGTCGCGCCGCACTCGCATGGCTGCACGCCAACGCGGCGAGCTTGGGGATTGACCCCCAGCGCATCGTCGTCGCGGGCAGTTCCGCGGGTGCGCACCTCGCGGCGATGGCGGCGCTGCCGCACCCCGGCAGGGTGCCGGTCAAGGCGGCTGTGCTCGTCTCGGGCATCTATGAACTCGAACCGCTGGTGGGTACGTCGATCAATGAAGCGCTCGCATTGACGCCCGAGTCGGCGCGCGAGGTCAGCCCGGCACTGCTGCCCCTGCAAGGCTTCCCGCCGACAATCGTCTGCTGGGGCGAGGTGGAGACGACCGAATTCAAGCGCCAGAGCCGCGCCTTTGCTGCGCAGCTCGAGCGCGTGGGGACGCGCTGCGAGACCTTCGAAGTCGCGCAGCGGAATCACTTCGACGTCATCTTGGATCTCGCCGATCCGGCGACGCGGCTGGGCCGTTCCGTCGCCGCCTTGCTCTCGTCAGGCTGAAACCGCCATGCCCAACTACGCACCGCAGATTCCCGAGCTTATCGATCCCGCAGGCGTCGCCCCCGGAATCGGCGCGCGACCCATGCCCGTCACCACCGACGAAAGCCGCGCCTACACAGCGCAGGCTACCGGCGGCAAGCCGCTCGTCGACTTCACGGGAACGAGCAATCCCTACGTCGACTACCAGAGCATCGATCTGCTGCTCTCGCTGCAACACCCGCGCAGCCAAGGCTACGACGAGATGTGCTTCTTCGTCATGGGCCAAGTCAAGGAGTTGCTGTTCAAGGGGCTGCACTTCGAGCTGTACAACGCGCAGCAGCAGATCAAGGCCGATGCGGTGGACAACGCGCTGGAAATCTTCGTTCGCGCCAAGGCGATGGTCGAGTACATCGGCAAGTCGTGGGACGTGCTCTCGACGATCACTCCCGAAGGCTTCAACCAGTTCCGCGATACGCTCGGCACCGCCTCAGGCCAGCTCTCGTTCATGTACCGGCACGTCGAGTTCATCCTCGGCAACAAGAATTCGCGCCTGGCGAGCGCATTCCGCAATATGCCGCATGTCTGGCCGGCGATGGAAAAGTCGCTGAATGCGCCGAGCCTTTACGACGATGTGATCGCACTGCTCAAGCGCGCGGGCCATGCGATCGACGCACAAGCGCTTCAACGCGACTGGTCGGAAACCTACACGCCCAACGCCTCAGTCGAGCAGGCGTGGCTGCAGGTCTACACGAACCCGACCCCCGGCAACACGCTGTATCGCCTGGGCGAGTCGCTGATCGCGCTGGCGGACCAGATGTCGCAATACCGCTGGCGCCACTTCGTGTCGGTGCAGCGCATCATCGGACTCAAGCCCGGCACGGGTGGCTCGGCGGGGGTGGGCTGGTTGCAGCATGTCACCGAGCACCGGTTCTTCCCCGAGCTGTGGTCGATCCGCACGATGTTTTGAGGGTGCGCCGACATGCAATGCAATTCCGGCGCTGCGCGCCTTCCGCATCGTTTTGCCCGGCGCATGAGTTTCCAAGCCATCACGGCAGCCAGCGGCGACCAGCCGCAATAATGCGGCATGGCCGAAAGATCGTTCGCTGAGGAAGTCAAGAAGCTGCGCCTGGGGCAAGGCGAGGTGTTCCGCGGTGAGGGCATCCTCGCCGTCACCAAGGCGCTGCTCGAATCGGGCGTGGCCTACGTGTCCGGCTACCAGGGCGCGCCGATCTCGCACCTGATGGATGTGCTCGCCGACGCGCAAGACATCCTCATCGAGCACGGCATCCGCTTCGAGAACAGCGCGAGCGAAGCCACCGCGGCGGCCACGCTTGCGGCAAGCGTCAACTACCCGCTGCGCGGCGCAGCGACGTTCAAGAGCACGGTGGGAACGAACGTCGCGAGCGATGCGCTGGCCAATCTGGCTTCGGGCGGCGTGACGGGTGGGGCGCTCATCATTGTGGGCGAGGACTACGGCGAAGGCAGCTCGATCATGCAGGAGCGCGGCCACGCGTTCGCGATGAAGTCGCAGATCTGGCTGCTCGACCCGCGGCCGAACCTGCCGGCCATCGTCGCCGCCGTGAAGACCGGCTTTGAACTCAGCGAAATCAGCCACACACCGGTGATGCTGCAACTTCGCATCCGCGCCTGCCATGTGCACGGCCAGTTCATCGCCAGCGACAACCAGCGCTCGCCGTACACGCTGCGCGAGGCGATGGAGCACCCGCGGCGCGACACGAGCCGCATCGTCCTCCCGCCCGCCAGCTTTGCGCATGAGAAGGAGAAGGTGCAACAGCGCTGGCCCGCGGCGGTGAAGTTCATTCAGGAGCGCGGCCTGAACGAGTTCTTTGCCGACGGCGCCGACGATGTGGGCATCATCGTCCAGGGCGGCTGCTACAACACGCTGCTGCGCGTGCTCGAACGGCTGGAGATGGCCGACGTGTTCGGCAACTCGCGCGTGCCGCTCTACGTGATGAACGTCGCCTACCCGGTCATCGACGCCGAAGTGCTGTTCTTCTGCGAAGGCAAGCGTGCCGTGCTGCTCATCGAGGAGGGGCAGCCGAATTTCATCGAGCAGAACATCGCGAGCATCCTGCGCCAGGGCGATGGCGTGACCGTCCTGCACGGCAAGGACTTGCTGGCGGTGGCGGGCGAATACACCGCGGCCGAGGTGCACAAGGGCGTCGGCGAATTCCTGCGGCGCTACGAAAAGATCGACGCTGCGGTTGCGGCGCCCAGTGCTGCGGCGGCAACGACCAGCCTCAAGCCGATGTCGGAAATCGTGCACACGCGCCCACCGGGCTTTTGCACCGGCTGCCCGGAGCGGCCAATCTTCACTGCGATGAAACTGCTCGAGCGTGAGATCGGCGAGCACCATGTGTCGGCCGACATCGGCTGCCACTTGTTTTCGATCCTGCCGCCGTTCAACCTCGGCAACACGACGATGGGTTACGGCCTGGGCACCGCTGGCGC
>JBEBHW010000354.1:0-4631 GCA_040081145.1 Burkholderiaceae bacterium | reverse complement strand
TTTTTCAAGATCGTGAATCAGGTCTTTGGCTGCCGCGAAACGTGCGTTGCTGACCGTTCGCGCCTGTTCCATTGCCGCCCGCGTCTGCGCATTGGGAGCTTTCAGCGAAAACGGAAGCTGCTGCTCGGCCACTACCCGCGTGAGGAAAACACGCACGGCGTCCGACACCGACAGGTTGAGATACATCGTATCTCTCGATTGGCTTCCTGAAACTCCGCCCCTGAGCGGTGATCAACCGCCGTTCGTTCACGCCACCCGTGCGCGCCGCGCCGAAACAAGCAGCCGGCTCAACGAATCGACCCCCATGATCAACAGCAGCGCCGCGACGAAAAGCACCATGCCTGCAAAGCCGTGCAGGAAGCCCTGGCCGGCGTCGTCGCCCCAGTGGTAGGTGATGAGGCTGAGCACGACCACGCGGATCACGTTGGCGGCGAACGAAACCGGCACGATGAACAGTGCCACCGTGATGTTGCGCACCCACGACTGATGCCGCACCAGGTTCAGGTAGAGCAGGCCCATGGCCTCGAGCACGAACAGCGTCTGCAGGCCGGCGCAGGCGTCGGCGACGAGCAGGTGGTATTGGCCGACCTGCAGGATGACGCCGCTGCGCGACACGGGGTAACCGAGCGAATACATCAACTGCTCGGCCACGTATGAGACGCCGATCTTCATCGGCTGCGTCAGCGCGTCCACCACCGCGCCGGGCAGGGGCACCATGAAGAGCATGAAGAACAGGCCGAACCACATCGCCTTCAGTGCAGCGGGCCCGCGGAACAGCAGCAGCGCGCCGGCGACGAGCCAGAGCATCGAGCCCATCTCGAAGATCAGGATGTCTTGCGAGCGGCCGAGCACGTAGAGCAGCAGGCCGATGCCCGCCACCGCCCAACCGGCGCCGACGGCAGGTGCGGGTTCGCTGGCGCGCACCTGGGGCCAGCGCCGCAGCATCAGCCAGATGGATACGGCAAGAACGATGGGGCCGTGGCCGTGTTGCTCGGTGGCCCACAGGCCATTCATCAAGTCGATGAGGCTCGGGCCGTAGACGGCGAGGAAGCCCACCGCGACGAGAGCCCAAGGCAGCAGCTCAGGCAGTTTGGCGCGCAGGGGGAAGGGCATTTGCGGCAGGCGTGGCGGGGCTGCCGGGATCATAGGGTCGGGGGCGCGCGCGTGCCCGTGGGGCCCCGTGAATGCAGGGCAGGCTGGTCGAGGCTTGATCCGCGCTCGTGCTCAGGCAGGAATGCTTCTCGCCCGGCGCCGCGCCACGGCGCCGAGCACGCCGAGGCCGGCGAGCATCAGCGCGTAGGTACCGGGCTCAGGCGCATGCGCCACGGTATACACGCGAATATGGTCGCCGGGGTCGCCGGCTTTCCAGTGGATGTGAAGGGTCGAGGCGTCAGTGCCTAGAACGTACGTGTTCTTGCTGTCGCGGTTTTCAAGCCCGGTGTGGCGTTGCATGCCGTAGACAGTATCGTTGCTGCCGAAAGCCTTGGTCGAAAGACCAAGGTCCTTGCTGGTTCTGTCGATTCCGAGAATGCCGCCGCTGAACGTGATGTTCGCGTCAACCACGGCAACGCAGCTGGGGTCGAAGAAGATGTACCAGGACTGGACGTACTGCGATTCGTACGTGCCGGTCTTCTCCTTGATGAAGAAAAGCGAATTGGTGTCGACCTGACCGACGCCGACGGGCACCTTTGAGTCGTAGCTGAGAAATGAGATTGCTGAGGAGCTGCCCTGGGCAGTGAATGTCCCAGTGGCGTTCGGGGCCCCGTCGGCCGCGAAGGCGGCTGCGAACCCGCAGACCAGACTGCCGGCGGCCACGGCCCGGCTTAGCGCCTTGCAGTTCATCATTGATTCCCCATGCATCTGTGCGATGTCAGTGGAACATTTCACGCTCGGCGAATGAACCCCGCACTTGCAGGGCCAGCGGCTTCAATCTAGGGATTGCGTGCGTGCTGCAGGTCGGCGTAGGCCCGCCGCAAGCCGTCCGCCAGAGGCGTGCGGGCTGCCCATCCAGCTTGGGCGAGCCGGCTCACGTCCATCAGCTTGCGCGGGGTGCCGTCGGGTTTGCTGGTGTCGAATTCGATCTCGCCGCGGTGGCCGACGGTGCGTTGCACGAGCTCGGCGAGCTCGCGGATGGTGATGTCGTGGCCCACGCCGATATTCACCAGCGGCGGCTCGAAGCGGCCCGACACGGTTTCATCGCTGCCCAGCAGCGCGGTGAACGGGGCGTCGGGCAATTGCATCAGGAATACACAGGCATCGGCCATGTCGTCGCTGTAGAGGAACTCGCGGCGCGGCGTGCCCGTGCCCCATACGGTGACGCTGCGCTGGCAGTTGTTCTTGGCTTCGTGGAACTTGCGCAGCAACGCCGGGATGACGTGGCTGTTTTCCGGGTGGTAGTTGTCGCCTGGCCCGTACAGGTTGGTGGGCATGGCCGCGAGGTAGCGCGTGCCGTACTGGCGGTTGTAGCTCCAGCACATCTCAATGCCGGCAATTTTGGCCAGCGCGTAGGGCCGGTTCGTCGGCTCCAGCGGCCCGGTGAGCAGCGCGTCTTCACGCATCGGCTGCGCGGCGAGTTTCGGGTAGATGCAGCTCGAGCCGAGGAACAGCAGGCGCTTCACATCGGCGAGATGCGCGGCGTGGATGACGTTCGTCTGGATCGCGATGTTCTCGCGGATGAACTGCGCGGGGTAGGTGTTGTTGGCGACGATGCCACCGACCTTCGCCGCCGCCAGGAACACGTATTCGGGGCGCTCGGCATCGAAGAAGGCACGTGTGGCGGGTTCGTTCGTCAGGTCGAGCTCGGCGTGCGTGCGCAGCAGCAGGTTGTTGTAGCCGCCCTCGCGCAGGCGGCGCACCAGCGCTGAGCCCACCAGGCCGCGGTGCCCTGCGACATAAATGCGCGCCTGTTTGTCCACCGGGTGCGCTACTCGTTGTAGTCGTAGGCCTTGAAGCCGGCCATCTTCACCAGGCTGTCGCGGCGCGCCGCGGTGTAGTCGGCTTCGACCATTTCCTTCACCATCTCGGGCAAGGTGGTGGTCGCGGCCCAGCCGAGTTTGGCTTTGGCCTTGCGCGGGTCGCCGAGCAGCGTTTCCACTTCAGTGGGGCGGAAGTAGCGGGGGTCGACGCGCACGATCACGTCGCCCACCTTGCAGCGGGTTTCCTTGTTGCTCACTTTCGTGACGGTGGCGACTTCTTGCTCGCCCTCGCCGCTGAAGCGCAAGCTGATGCCGAGCTCTGCTGCTGCGAGTTCGACGAACTGGCGCACGCTGTACTGCACGCCGGTGGCGATGACGAAGTCTTCGGGTGCGTCTTGCTGCAGCATGCGCCACATCGCGTCGACATAGTCGCGCGCGTGGCCCCAGTCGCGCAGCGCACTCAGGTTGCCCAGGTACACGCAGTCTTGCAGGCCCAGCGCAATGCGCGACACGGCGCGTGTGATCTTGCGCGTGACGAAGGTTTCGCCGCGCAGCGGGCTCTCGTGGTTGAAGAGGATGCCGTTGCACGCGTAAAGGCCGTACGCCTCGCGGTAGTTCACGGTGATCCAGTAGCCGTAGAGCTTGGCCACGGCGTACGGGCTGCGCGGGTAGAACGGCGTGGTTTCCGACTGCGGCGTTTCGCGCACCAGGCCGTAGAGCTCGCTCGTGCTGGCCTGGTAGAGGCGCGTCTTCTTCTCCAGCCCGAGGATGCGGATTGCCTCGAGCAGGCGCAGCGGGCCCGTGGCGTCGGCGTTCGCCGTGTATTCGGGCATCTCGAATGACACCGCCACGTGGCTCATCGCAGCGAGGTTGTAGATCTCGTCGGGCTGCACTTGCTGGACGATGCGGATCAGGTTCGTCGAATCGGTGAGGTCGCCGAAGTGCAACGTGAATCGCTGGTGCTCGACGTGCGGGTCTTCGTAGAGGTGGTCGATGCGGTCCGTGTTGAACAGGCTGGAGCGGCGCTTCAGGCCGTGCACCGTGTAGCCCTTTTGCAGCAGCAGCTCGGACAGGTAGGCACCGTCTTGGCCGGTGACGCCGGTGATGAGGGCGGTTTTGCTCATGGAATGACTTGGCTGCAGGGAGAGCCGAATTGTGGTGCAAACCATGTGACCGACGCGCTACCGTGCACATGATCCCATCGGGAGCCGGGCGTTGGGGCCCGCGCGTGCCGCATTGTCGTGCGTTGTCGTTGCGATCGCAATTGCGATCTTCATGACAATGAACGACAATTCCGCCGGTGAAATCGTTCGACGACCTCGAGATTCGCCGCCCGGCGCTGGCGCAGACCTATCTGCAGTTGCTTGAATCCCAGGCCGGCAGGCCGCTGGCATTGTTTGCGCCGCGCCGTGTCGGCAAGACTTTTTTCCTCGACCAGGACCTGACTCCTGCGGCCCAGGCGGCGGGTTACGTGCCGGTCTACGCCGATGTCTGGTTGCAGCGGGCTTCGCCGCTGGACGCGATCAACCACGCGCTCGAAGAGGCCCTGGATGACGTGACGGTGCCCGCCAGCGCAGTCGGCAAGACGGCCAAGACGCCTGTCAAGAAACTCGGCGGCCTGGGCGCGAGCCTGGAATTCGGCGAAGCGCCGGCGCGCCGCGCCCTGCCGGTGCAGGCCGAGTTGCGCTTCGACGCGCTGGTGGCGCGCCTCAGCGC
>JBEBHW010000353.1:0-4657 GCA_040081145.1 Burkholderiaceae bacterium | reverse complement strand
GCCGTCGATGAAGGCCTTGCGGTCGATCGCGTGCATCAGCGCGCGGCGCACGCGCACGTCGTCGAACGGCTTTTTCTTGTTGTTGATCGTCATGATGCCCTTGCCCGCGGTGCTGCCCAGTGCCACGGTGAAGCGCTTGTCGGCCTGGAACTGCTTGACACTTTGCGGCGCGTCCAGGCGCGGCACGGCGTCGACGTCGCCGGCGAGCAGTGCGGCGGTGCGCGCTGCCGGGTCGTTGATGAAGCGGAACGTCACCTTGCTCAGCTTGATGCTCGCCGGGTCGCGAAAACCGGGCCATTTTGTGAGCGTGACCGAGCTGCCTTTTTTCCAGTCGGTGAGCGTGTAGGGCCCGGTACCCACCGGTTTGGTGGCGGTGCCGTCAGCGCTTTTCGGGTCCAGGATCACGGCCGTGTTCTCGCCCATGCGGAACAGGAAGTTGCCGTCGGCGCTGTTCAGCACCACGATCACGGTGTGCGCATCGGGCGTGCTGACGCTGCTGATGTTGTCGAACACCGCCTTCTTCGCCTTGTTCGTCGACTTCTCGTCTTTGGCGCGCTCGAAGCTGAACTTGACGTCGCTCGAGTCGAAGGCCTCGCCGTCGCTGAACTTCACGCCCTTGCGCAGTTTGAAGGTGTAGGTCTTGCCGTCGGGGTCCATGCTCCAGCCCTCGGCGAGCAGCGGCGTGACGCGGCCGTCGACGTTGATCTTGGTCAGGCCCTCGAGGATGTTGTAGTGCACGATCTCGCCGATCGCCGCGGCCGGCGCGGTGGTCGGGTCCAGGCTCGTTGGTTCGAGCACCATCGCGAGCACCGCGCTGTCTTTGCGCGCCTGGCTGCTGGCCGTGAACGGCAGCGCGGCCAAGAGCATCGCGGCGATCAGTGTCGTGGGAGTAATCATCTTCTTCATGAACGGTCTCCTTCGCTTTGAGTTTGCATCATCACCTGTTCCGCAAGATGACACGCTGCCTGGTGCCCCGGCGCCAAGCTGCGCAAGGGCGGAACTTCGCTGGCGCAGCGCGGCTGGCGGTGCACGCAGCGCGGCGCAAACGGGCAGGCAGTGGCCTCTCCGGTGTCAACCTCGACTCTACTGGATGGCGAGGCCGCAAACGCCGGCGTGGCTGCAGCACCGCCGACGCGCGTTTGCATCGCCGCGGCGAGCAGCGCGCGCGTATAGGGGTGGGCCGCAGCGCGAAACAAGACCTCGCTCGCGCCTTGCTCGACGATCCGTCCCGCGTACATCACGATGACTTCGTCGCAGACGTGGTCCACGACCGCCAGGTCGTGGCTGATGAGCAGGTAGGTCACGCCGAACTGGTCCTGCAAGTCCTGCAGCAGGTTCAGCACCTGCGCCTGCACCGACACATCCAGCGCGCTCACCGGCTCATCGGCGACGATCAGCTTCGGTCGCGTGATCAGCGCGCGCGCGATCGCGATGCGCTGGCGCTGACCGCCGGAAAATTCGTGCGGGTATTTGTCGGCGTCGCTCGCGCGCAGGCCCACCGCGTCGAGCATGGCCGCGACGCGCTCGCGCTGCTCCGCGGCATCCGCGTCGAACATGGGTTCGGCGACGATGCGGCCGACACGCTGGCGCGGATCGAGCGAGCCGTAAGGGTCCTGGAACACCATCTGGAAGTCGCGCCGGGCGTGGCGCAGCTCGGCGGCGCCCAGTCGGTTCAGGTCGGCACCGAGGAACAGCACTTCGCCCGAACTCGGCGGCTCCAGGGCGAGCGCGATTCGCGCCAGGGTCGACTTGCCCGAACCCGACTCGCCGACGACACCGAGGTTGCGCCCGGCGTGAAGCGTCAGGCTGACGCCGGACAGGGCGTGCACAAGCGGCGCGGCGCGCCACAGCGCCTCGCGCGGCAGCGCGTATCGGCGCGTCACTTCGCGCAGTTCCAGCAAGACGACGGGCTCGGATGCCATGGGGCCGAATCATCGGGCATGGCGCGTCCGCGTCGGCGCGGCAGCGCCTGGCTGCACAAATAGAACGGCCACCCTAATTGCAGAGACTTTGCTGCAAAGCAACAAATTTCGCTTGATCTCTGGATTTTCGACGATAGAATTCGTTCATGTTGCATTGCAGCAAATGTCTTCCACCCGCACCAAGGAGTTGTCCATGTTCACCCCCGATCAAGTCATCGCCGCGCAAAAGCGCAATGTCGACGCGCTTCTGAGCCTGAGCCAGAAGGCCTTCGAGAACGTCGAGAAAGTCGTCGCCCTGAATCTGCAAACGACCAAGGCCACGCTCGACGAGACGCGTGAAGTTGTTCTCAGCGCGAAAGATCCGAAGGCCATGTTCAGCGCCCAGGGCGAGATGCTCCAGCCGGCCGTCGAAAAGGCTACCGCCTACGGCCGCGAGCTGTATGAAATCGCCACCCAGGCGACTGCCGAGCTGAACAAGGTTGCCGAAGACAGCGTCGTTCAAGCGCGTCAGCAGATGCTCGCCTTTGTCGAAGGCGCAGTGAAGAACGCGCCGGCGGGCAGCGAAAACGTCGTGAACCTGTTCAAGACGAGCCTGCTCGCCGCGAACCAGGCTTTTGACGGCGTGCAGCGCCTGGCCAAGCAAACCAGCGAGACGATCGAAGCGAACGTCAGCGCGGTTGCCGCGAAGACCGTCAAGGCAGCGCCGGCCAAAGCCAAGCGCTGATCGACCCGCTCGCTCTCGGGCGAGCCAGCCGTCATCCCGGCGTGCGCCATCGCGTGCGCCGGGATGACGCACTTCGGCCCCTACAAGGTCTCGGACGGGTCGAAGTCGAGTTCCACTTTCGCGCCGTTCGGATCGAGGCAGAACAGCTGCCACGTGCCCGCGCCGCGCTGCTGGCGCAAGTCGTACTTGATGCCGCGCGCGTCGAAACGCGCCTTCACTTCTTTCAAGCCCTTGGCGGAGAACGCCATGTGGTCGATCACTCCGTTGCGCTGCGCGGGCATGGCGCGGTCGCTGTAGACATGCAGCACCGCCTTGCCGTCGGCGTAAAGCCATTCCCCCGGAAACCCGAGATCCGGCCGGTGCCCCTTCTGCATGCCGAGCAGGCTGACGTAAAAATCGAGCGTGCGCGCGATGTCTTCAGCGATCACGGTGAAGTGGTTCATGCCGACGATCATGGGCGCTCCTTGGGGCGGGTGAATCAAGCCAACAACACGACGCTGCCGATCGTCGCGCGCGCCTCGATGCGTGCGTGCGCCTGCGCCGCGGCGTCCAGCGTAAAACGCTCGATCAGTGGGGTGCGCAAGCGGCCTGCGGCCAGCGCGTCCCAGACGCGCCCGGCGCGCTCGGCGAGCATCTCTGCCGTCGCGACGTAGTGGAACACGACGGGGCGCGAGAACGTCGCCGACTTGGGGTTCAGCCAATTCGGGTCGATGGCGTCGAGTGCGCCACTTGCCTGGCCCAGGCTGATCCAGTGGCCGCACAGCGCGAGCGCTTTCATGTTCTGCTCGCGCGCAGCTTCGCCAAGGCCATCGACGATCACGTCGGCGCCGCCGCACAGGCGCTGCACGGCGTCGGCAAACCGGTAGTCGCGCGTCACGATGACGTGTTCGCAACCGTGCTCGCGCGCGATGCGCGCCTTTTCTTCGCTCGACACGGTGCCCAGCACCGTGGCGCCGAGCGCCCGGGCCCATGAGCACAGCAGCAGGCCCACCCCCCCAGCGGCGGCGTGCACGAGCAGCCTGGTGCCGGGCCGCACGTGGCCCAGGTCGCGCAGCAGGTAGTCGGCGGTCACGCCCTTGAGCAGCAGCGCTGCCGCGGCAAGGTCTTCCACATGCGGTGGCAAGCGCAATACGCACTCGGCGGGAACCGTGCGCACACTGCAATAGGCGCCTGGTGCAGCGTACAAGTAGGCGACACGGTCGCCGGGCAAGACGCCGCTCACGCCATCGCCGATGTCGAGCACGGTGCCTGCGGCTTCCATGCCGAGCACTCCGGGCCCTTGAGCCAGCGGCAACATCGCCGGGATGAAACCGCGGCGCAGGTAGATGTCCAGATAGTTGACGCCGATCGCGCGCTGCTCGACGCGCACCTCGCCGGGGCCAGGCGCAGCGGCCTCGCCGACGAATGGCTCGAGCACGCCCGCGCTGCCATAACTGCGCAGCCGCACCTGGCGTGACGCGATGGGCAACCCGCCCTTGCGCGGCGCGCGCGCGCCGTTGGCAGCGCCGCGTCGCACGTCGAGCCGTGGACCTTGCTGCAGGTGGCGGCGCAAGTTCTCGAAGCCCGCTTCGTAGACCCCTTGCGCCACCAGATCGCCCAACTCGCGCTCGCGCCCCGGCGGCGTCGCGAAAGTCGACTCCCAATGCCAGAACGTGCGGTTGCCGTCGGTGACGCGCTTCAGCGTCACCGTGGCGACGTAACGTTGCAGGGGAATCGTTGCCTCGACGATGCAGTAGGTGCTCTTGAAGTCGGTGTCCGACAGCGTCAGCAACTGTTCGCGCACCAGATTTCCGTCTTGCAGCGTGAAGCTGCGAATGCAGCCCACTTGCGTCGGTGCTTCGCCGCCCTCGATGCGGCTCTCCTGCACCACGTCGTGCCATTGATCGTGACTGTTGAAGTCGCGCAGGATCGCCCAGACGCGCTCGACGGGTGCGTCGATGATGGTGGAGCGGACGATGCGTTGCAGCATCAGTCGCGTGGTTTGGGGTGGAAAGGCAGGACGAGCTTTCGG
>JBEBHW010000352.1:0-4658 GCA_040081145.1 Burkholderiaceae bacterium | reverse complement strand
CTGAAACTTGTCGGCCATGCCGCCGAAGTAGCGAAAGCACGCCGCGGTGCGCGGCACGTCCAGCGCGCGCGAGTCCTTGATCGGGTGCCCGGTGTCCAGCGTTTCCAGGCGCGCCAGGTCGTCGGCGTGGGCCTCGATCAGATCGGCAAGTTTCAGTAGGATGCGCCCGCGGTCCGCGGCCGCCATGCGGGCCCAGACCGGGAAGGCCTGCTGCGCCGCGGCGACGGCCTTGTCCACATCGGCGCGGCCGGCCATCGCGACGTTGGCGATCACCGAGTTGTCGTGCGGGTTCAGCGTCGCCAGCGTTTCGCCGTTGTCGGCATCGACGAAGCGACCGCCGATGTAGAGCTGATGCCGGATCGGCGTCTTCAGGCCGGCGGCCTGTTGAATATCGGCAAGATTCATGTCGCGCCTTCGAGATGGATCCCGGCTTTCGCCGGGATGACGGCGTCTCTCCCCGCGGGGGGACGGAGCAAAGCCTTCAGAAACTCACCGGCACTTCCGGGCTTTCGCCCTTCTGGATTTCAAACACGAGCGTGGGCGAACCGTTCTCCCACACCAGCAGCATCGACCGTTTGGGGCTGTAGCCCTGGTGCCGGCAGTACGCAGGCATGGCCGCCATGTCGCCCGCCTTCATGATGACGCGCGCCAGCGGCTTGCCGCTCTCCTTGTGCGCGCAGTCCCAGTGGATCTCGTCGGTCATCTGGAAGAACCATTCGACCCGGTCGTTGCCGTGGATGATGGGCAGGATGTGCTCTTCCGTCGTCGGGCACATGAAGCTGTACTTCACGACCGAGGTGAAGCTCGGGTTCCACGTCACCTGGGATCGGCTCAGGAACGCGAACAGGTTGAAGGCGTGCACCTCGTTCTCGAAGCCGGGCTCGGGGTGCAGCTCGGGCATGTCTTGCGGCACATCGGCAAAGGCGCGGTTCACCGGGGCGCCGCGCGCGTCGGTGCGCAGTTCCAGGTCGCCCTTCAGGCCGACGCAGCGTGTGGCGAGCTCCCGGGCCCGCGTGATCTTCTTCGTGTTGTTGCCATTCTTGCGGCCATACGCTGTGCCGGTTTCCTGGGGTGCGGCGAACGGATCGAACGTCTCATTCGTCCAGTCGTCGAGCATCGCGGCGAAGGTCGCGCCGATCTGTTCACTCGGGAAGTTCTCCAGCCGGTCGACCTTGGCCGCCTTCATCGTCGCGTTGTACGAGCCCGCGTACATGTCGACTGTCTTGTAGCGGTTCACCGTGCCGAACACATGGTCGAAATTGACCCAGCCGTAGAAGAAGCCCCAAGCGACGTCGCGCATCAGCGCGCGCAGAAAGTTGCCGGCGTCCATGGTGTGCGAGAGCGGCCGGCCGTCGCGCGTGGTCCACGAGATGTGGGCGAAGTATTCGTCGCGCCGGAACGTGAAGCTGCCGAGCGTGAAGGTCTTGTAGCCGAGTGTGGCGTCGGGCTGCGAAGCGATGACTTTGGCCAGGTCTGCGGATGCGTTCATTGCGGTTCTCCTTGGCGCGGGTTCAGGCCACTTGGCAGATGTCTGCCCAGCGCTCGATGCTCAAGTCGCCCTTGCAGGTTTGCAGGATCACGACGGCCGGCTTGGCCGCGCGAAACTGGTAGGCGCTGTTCTTCGGCAGCAGCGCCTGGTGGCCGCGCTTGATCTTCAGCCAGCCCATCTTCTGGCCCTTCGGTTCGCCTTTGACTAGCACGGCGCCGTTGTGCTCGGCGTTGGGTACCACCTGCCCAGCGCTCAGCTTGACCAGATGAATCTCCACCTCGCCGTCCATGCACAGCGCAAATTCGTCGTGCGCACACGTGTACCAGGGCGACGCTCCTTGCGCGCGCAGCGTCTCCAGCACGTAAATCTGGTTCTGCCCGAACACCACTTTCTCGTAGGGCTTGGACTTGGACGCAATCTCGAAACAGTTGGAGAACGCGTAGTGGCGCACGTTGTCGTCGATGATCTGCACGCCGCCCTTTTCGAACTTGTCGAGGGCGCCGAACTTGGTTTGGTAGCTGACGTTCATGCCGCTGCTCCTGGGACTCTTGGTGCGGGCAAGTCTAGGAGCCGCGCCGCGACGGGGGTAGGGACCGCCTTGCGACTGGATTGTTCTGCATTGGCGAACAATCCTAGGGGTTCTCCCGAGGATGCGCGGCAACGGGGCAACCCCGCCGGCTCGCGAAGGCGCTGGCCTCGCTGGCCTATTCAATCAATTGCTGAGCGATCAATCCGCGCTCGATCAAGGCGCTGTCCCACGGCGGTGTGCCCGAAAAACTGCCGGTCAGCCCTTCGAGAAACAACTTGAGCTTCAGCGCGCTGCGAACCGTGGGGGGATAAAACACTGACAACCAGAACGAACTGAGCGCGTAGTCGGGCAACACGAGGCGCAGACTGCCTCTGAGCAGTGCGTCGCTGGCCACCAGCGTGGGCACGCAAACGATGCCGGCGTGCTCGAGCGCGTACTCGTTCAGCAGGTGCACGCTGTTGGTCAGAAGGGCTGGCTTCAGGTCCAGCGCGAGCGGCGCGCCGGGCCCGTGGAACGTCAGTCGCTCGCGCGTCGGGTATCCCGAGTACCAGCCGATGCGGTGGTTGTTCAGGTCGCGCGGCTGCTGCGGCGTGCCATGGCTTTGCAAGTAGCGTTCGGTCGCGCACAACACACGCCGCACCGGAAACAGCTTGCGCGAAATCAATTCCTCCGAGCGCGGCGGAAAGATTTGCAAGGCGCAATCGAAGCCCTCCTTGACCGGATCGATCGGCGCGTCGCTGACAAAAATGTCGAGCACGATCTGCGGGTAGCGCGCCTGAAACTCCTGCAGCACCCGCGCCAGATGGCCGAGCACGAAGCCGGGCAGCGCGTGCACGCGCAGGCGCCCGGTGGGCGAGGTCGTGACCTCGCGCATCTGGTCCACGACCTCGTTGGTTCGGCCTACGAGTTCGGCGCAGTCGCGCAAGAACGCCTGTCCGAGATCGGACAACTTGACGCTGCGTGTATTGCGGTGAAAGAGCGGCGCGCCGACGAACTCCTCCAGCTGCTGCACGCGCGCCGTGATCACTGAGCGCGACACGCGCATCTGCCGCGCCGCCTGCGCAAAGCTCTGCGTTTCGGCGACGCGCACGAAGGCGTCGATGGCGAGGAAGCGGTCCATGCCGGCGGCGCGCTCAGTCCGTGGCCAGGCCCGCCCACTGCTCGGCGCGCAGGCGCGCGAGCGTCCGTGAGTCCACGCTGCGCGCAGCAGCTTCCGCCTTGCCGGCGTTCTTTCGAACGGCCATCTCAGCCCAGTTCGGCGCGGCCGGCGTTGATGACGGCCGTATGGGCGTACTGCTGCTCCTGAGTGGAACGCTCGTCGAACAGCAGTGCAGTCTGCTGATCAGCGCCCTTGCCCATACGGGTTCGTGCATTGCTCTGCGGCTTGCGCATTGAGGTCAGCCTACGGCCCGAAATCGACCTGCAAACCCAGCGTCGGCCCCGAAAAGCGCAAGCGATACGCCGAGTTGCTGGAAAAGTCCTGGCCCTTCACTTCCCACCCTGCGTAGCCCAGGCGCAGCGTCACGTTGTCGCTCAGCGCCTGAGAAATAGACGCCTCGTAGCGGCTTGCGCGGTCGACGTCCGACTCGCCGCCGAAGAATTCGGTGACGCGCGCCTCGATGGCCGTTCCGGAAGGGTTTCGCCAGACCAGGCCGAAGCCGCCCTGCGCACCGCGGTTGTAGAAGCCCTGCGACGCCTGCTGGCTGGGCGACGAGGTATTCAAGCGCACGCCGGCGTACGCGACTCCCGCCAGCGCCTGCAAGCCGACGGCTCCGCCGCCGAAGAACTTGCGCCAGCGCCACGACACGTCGGCGTAGCTGAAACGGAAGTCATGGCGCAGCTGCACAGGGGGCGCGAACGTCGTTCCGTCGAGCACGACGGGATTCTGACCCGCCGCCAACGACTGGTTGTCGTTGCCTCGTGCGGTGAACCCTTCGACCTCGATGCTGTGGCCGTCTTGCGGCCGCGAAGGCGCGTCGACACTTTTGCCGAAGTTGAAGCTCCCGCGCAGTGCGGGCAGCACGGTCTGGCGGTCCTGCGCTTCGATTCGCGTCGTCGAGTAGGCGCCGCAACCCCCCAAAAGCAGCAGCACGAGCGCGCCGCATGCCAGTTGCCCTGACTTCATGACCTTGCTCCCTGGTGAATTGCCGCGTATTTCGGCGGGTCCTGCCGGAACGTGGTCCAGCAGCCGTCGCAGCAAAAATAGTACGCCTTGCCATCGTAAGTCTCGACGTGCGTCGCCTGGTCCATCTGCACCGCCATGCCGCACACCGGGTTGACGAATTGTTCCGCTGTCGGCGCGGGTGGCGCAGTCCATGCCGGTGCGTCGCGCACGCGCTGCTTGGGTGCGGCTGCCGGGGTCATCGACTTTGCCGGTGTGGCGCCGACGCGCAGCTCAGGCCCCGCGGCCGTATCGGCTGGGCCGGCGGGCGCAGCGCTTGTTGCCGCCGCCCGGGCGCGCCCGCGCAACAGGCCGAGCACGCCGACGATCGCCACCAGCGCAATTTCCCCCGGCGTCTTGGCGCCTGCGTCGGGCCCGGCGGGCGCCTCCAGCTTGGCGAGCTGCGCTTCGCTGACGCCGCGCATGCGCATCACGCCGCGCAGCTTGTCGGCCTTGCGCCGGCTCGCAATCATCAGCAC
>JBEBHW010000351.1:0-4661 GCA_040081145.1 Burkholderiaceae bacterium | reverse complement strand
TAGATCTTGCCTTTCTCGCCGATGAAGTTGAAACCCGGCTGGCCTTGCGCGAAGAAGTCCTTGAGGTAGGCGTTCTTGCCCCAGTTCGGCATGCGCGAGGTGTCGATTTCGTCGATCAGGTTGTTGTCCACCAAGGGCTTTTGCATGCCGCCGACGATGTTGATGACGTCGTAGGTCGACTTGCCCCCGCCCGCGAGCAGCACGTTGACGACGGCCGACGGCGCATTGCCGATCGCCACCAGGTTCACTCCCGCGCCGCTGGCGGCAGTGAACTTCGACCAGTCACCTGGGTCACCGACACCGATGTCGGCGAAGTTCAACTTCAGCGCTTGCGCTTGCGCCAGCGTGGGCAAACCGCCGCTCAGCAAGGCGGCGCCGGCGCCGGAAATGAAAGTTCTGCGATCAAAGGGTTGGCTCATGAGTGCTCCGTGGTTGGACAAGAAACAAACCTGACGCAGCATGGCAGCGCAGGCTCGATAGGAAACGCCATCATTGGACCGAGAAACGCGGTGGTGCAAATAGGTGGATTCACGGGTGCGGTGCCGATGATCAGTCGTCGAGAAAAACAACACTCGCAGGATCCATGCCGACGCGCACCGCCTGACCCGTCGCGTCGGCTTCGCGGCGCGTCGAGGTCGCGACGATCGCCTGCCCGTCGGGCAGACGCAGGCAGTGGTCGACCGTCGTTCCCTTGTAGACCACGTCTTCGAGGATTGCCGTGAATTGCACGGGCATCGACGCTGCCGACTCGCCGATGCGCAGCGCCTCGGCGCGGATCGCCACGCCCAGCACCGCACCGGCTCGGGCGGCGGGCGCAGCAGCGCACGGGACCGGCGCACCGCCGATGCGCACGCTCAAATTCGCGCCGTCGCTTTCGACCTGGCCGTCTACGACATTGCAGCCCCGGAAAAAGCGCGCGACGAAGCGCGTGCGCGGGCGTGTGAAGAGCGCTTGCGGCGCATCGCATTGCACGCAGCGGCCGCCGTTCAGGATGGCGACCCGGTCGCTCATCGTCAGCGCCTCTTCCTGGTCGTGCGTCACGTAGACGAAGGTGGTACCGGTGCGTCGCTGGATGTGCTTGAGTTCGAGTTGCATGTCGCGGCGGATTTTTTCGTCGAGTGCCGACAGCGGCTCGTCGAGCAGCAGCATCTGCGGCGCCGGCGCGAGGGCGCGCGCCAGTGCCACGCGTTGCTGCTCGCCTCCGCTCAGAAGCGTCGGGTTGCGCTCGCCGTGGTCGGGCATGTCGATCAACTCGAGCATCTCTTGCACGCGCGCGCGCTGCGCCTGCGCCGACATGGAACGCGCCTTCAGTCCGTAGGCGACGTTTTGTGCAACCGTCATGTGCGGGAACACGGCATACTGCTGGAACATCATTCCCAGATTGCGCTTCCAAGGCGGGATTCCGACGAGGTCGCGCCCGGCGAAAAGAATGCGCCCCGAGTCGGGTTGTTCCAAGCCGGCCAGCATGCGCAGAATCGTCGACTTGCCCGAGCCCGAGGGCCCGAGCAAGGTGAAGAACTCGCCGCGCTCGATGCGCAGTGAAAACTGCTCGGCAGTGACCGTGCTGCCGAAACGCTTGTGAATGTCGATCAACTCGACCAGCGGCACGGCGTTCGCCGCTGCCGCCTGCAGCGCAGGCGCCTGGCTCATTGCGTGAGCTTCGCGGCGCTCACCGTCAACGCGGTGCGCACCGCGGCGAGCATCGTGTCCAGCGCCATGCTCGCCAGATCGGCGCGCTGGTGCAATTCGAGCTCCTGCGCGGTTTGCAGCGACTCGAGCAGCGCCGCAACTTGCTGCGGCAAATAGGGCAGGTGCATGAAGCCGCCGAGCATTCGCGGGCGCGCGATTCGAGAGTGATGGAGCAGGTGGTACATCGTGGCGTTGCACAGATAGGTTCCCGCCGTTCCAGACAGGCGCGCCGGAATGCCTTGCCGCCACAGCGCTTGAAGCGTCTCGTGCAGGGGAAGCGTCGCGCACAGGCCGTCGGGTCCGAGCGGATCGAGCACTTCGTCTTGGGCCACTCGGCCGGCGCCGTCGGGGATCTCGAAGTCGGCGCGATTCAGCGCAATGCGCTCGAGACGGATCATCGGTTCGCCCGGCCACAAGCCCAGGCACAAGGTGATGTCAGGCGCCAGCTCTTCGACCAGCGCGATCAGGCGCTGTGGCGCTGCAGCCAGGCTGACCTCCAGGCAAACGCCTGTCACCTGCAGTGCGCCGAGTTGCGCGCCATCGAGCGCGCGCGCAATCTCGGCGGCCGGATTGATGCCTCGCCCTGCATAGGGTTCGAAACCGGTGACCAGGGCTTTCACACGCAACTCCTTCGCAATTCGCCGGTACCGAGAATAATCGAAGGCGCTGAGCAGCTCGACAGCCCCGACTCGATGCGCCTCCGTGTCTCTAGAATCGCGGCGCGCCCATCACGGCGTCGCGCTCGGAGCCATCCCATGAACTTGCTGACCTCTCTCGCTTGCGCGGCCACCTTGATGCTCGGCGTGGCCGGCCCTTGCGGTGCCCAGACTTGGCCAGCCAAACCCGTGACGCTGCTGGTGCCGTTCCCGCCGGGCGGATCGACGGACATGATTGCCCGAACCCTCGGCCCGAAGTTGCAGGAACAACTGGGCGGGTCGTTCATCGTCGAGAACAAGGCCGGTGCCGGCGGCACGCTCGGCGCCGCGGCGGCGAAACGCGCCGCGCCCGATGGCCACACGATCTTCGTCTCGTCCCTCGGGCCGTTCGTCATCGGCCCGCACATGATCAAAGGCGTGGCCTACGACCCGCTCAAGGATTTCGATTACCTCACCATCGCCGTGCAGGCGCCCAACGTGCTGGCCGTGCCGACGAGTTCGCCGCACAAGAGCCTGGCCGATGTGCTCGCGTTCCACAAGGCGAATCCGGGCAGGATGAGCTTCGCCTCGGCGGGCAACGGCACGAGCGACCACCTCACCGCCGAACTCTTCTGGCAGGAGACGGGAACGACGGGAGTGCACATTCCCTACAAGGGCGGCGCGCCGGCGATGTCGGACCTGCTGGGCGCGCAGGTTGACGCATCGTTCATGAACATCAACACCGGCCTGCCCAACATCAAAGGGGGCAAGCTGCGCGCGCTCGCGATCACGAGTTTCAAACGCTCGCCGCTGCTGCCCGACGTGCCGACGATGGACGAACTCGGCCTGAAGGGCGTCACGGTGTATTCCTGGCAGGCGTTTGCCGCACCGAAGGGCTTGCCTGCGGACATCAAGGCCAAGCTGCATGGCGCCTTGGTCGCTGGCCTGAACGACCCGCAGATCAAACCGAAACTGCTCGAACTCGGCTTCGAGATCGTCGGCAACACGCCCGAGCAGTTCACCGCGTTCCAGGCCAGCGAATTCGCGCGCTGGAAGAAGGTGATCGAGACCGGGAAGATCACCGCGGACTGATCCAAGCGCAACACCATGCCGCACAGCTCCACGCCGCGCATCACGCACCTGCGGATCATTCCGGTCGCAGGGCGCGACAGCATGCTATTGAACCTGAGCGGCGCGCACGGCCCGTTCTTCACGCGCAACCTGCTGATCCTCACCGACAGCGCCGGCCACACCGGCGTGGGCGAAGTGCCGGGCGGCGAAAAGATCCGCCAGACGCTCGAAGACGCGCGCGAACTCATCGTCGGCCAGCCTCTCGGCTCGCAACAGCGCCTGCTCCAGGAGGTGCAACGCAAGTTCGCCGATCGCGACGCCGGCGGGCGCGGCCAGCAAACGTTTGACCTGCGCACCACCATCCATGCGGTGACTGCCATCGAATCCGCCTTGCTCGACTTGCTGGGCCAGCACTTGGGTGTGCCGGTGGCGGCGCTGCTCGGCGAAGGGCAGCAGCGCGATGCGGTGGAGATGCTCGGCTACCTGTTTTACGTGGGCGACCGGAGCAATACGGACCTGCCGTATGTCGATCCCGCAAGCGAACCCGCTGCGGACAACGCCTGGTTCGCCTTGCGCCATGAGAAGGCGCTGACAGCGCAGGCCATCGTGCGCCAGGCCGAAGCGGCACGCGAGCGGTACGGCTTCAACGACTTCAAGCTCAAGGGCGGCGTGCTGCGCGGCGAGGAAGAAACCGAAGCCGTCACTGCCCTGCACGAGCGCTTTCCGCAGGCGCGCGTCACGCTAGACCCGAACGGCGGCTGGCTGCTGAAAGACGCGATCCATTTGATGCGCGACCTGCGCGGCGTCGTCGCGTACGCCGAAGACCCGTGCGGCGCCGAAGACGGTTTCTCCGGCCGCGAAGTGATGGCGGAGTTCCGCCGCGCGACCGGCCTGCCCACGGCGACGAACATGATCGCGACCGACTGGCGCCAGCTGAGCCACGCGCTCGCGCTGCAAAGCGTCGACATTCCGCTCGCCGATCCGCACTTCTGGACGATGGCGGGCTCGGTGCGCGTGGCGCAGACGTGCCGCGACTGGGGCCTGACGTGGGGCTCGCACTCGAACAACCATTTCGACGTGTCGCTCGCGATGTTCACGCACGTCGGCGCCGCCGCGCCGGGCCGCGTGACGGCAATCGACACGCACTGGATCTGGCAGGACGGGCAGCGCCTCACGAAGGAGCCACTGCAAATCGTCGGCGGCCACGTGCAGGTTCCGGCCAAGCCGGGCCTGGGCATCGAGATCGACATGGTCGAGGTTGAACGC
>JBEBHW010000350.1:0-4677 GCA_040081145.1 Burkholderiaceae bacterium | reverse complement strand
TCTTCACCGCGTCCCGGAAGCTGCGTGAGCGCGAAACATTCACCCGTGACGACGGCACGCCGCTGAACTACACCCTGGTCAACATCAAGGACTGGTGCAAGAACAGCTTCGAGGTCGTCAACCAGCTGCGCGTCAACACCGACTACAGCCACCACCGCTACGACTTTCTCATCCTTATCAACGGTGTGCCCTGTGTACAGATCGAGCTCAAGACGCTGGGCATCAGCCCGCGCCGGGCGATGGAACAGATCGTTGACTACAAGAACGACCCGGGCAACGGCTACAGCAAGACGCTGCTGTGCTTCCTGCAACTGTTCATCGTCAGCAACCGCACCGAAACTTGGTACTTCGCCAACAACAACGCTCGGCACTTCGCGTTCAACGCCGACGAGCGCTTCCTGCCCATCTACCAGTTCGCCGACGAGGCCAACAAGAAGATCACCCACCTCGACAGCTTTGCCGAGACCTTCCTGGCCAAGTGCACGCTGGGCGAAGCTATCAGCCGCTACATGGTGCTGGTGGCAAGCGAACAGAAGCTGCTGATGATGCGGCCGTACCAGGTGTACGCCGTCAAGGCCATCGTGGACTGCATCCACCAGAACTGCGGCAACGGCTACATCTGGCACACCACTGGCAGCGGCAAGACGCTCACGTCCTTCAAGGCTGCCACGCTGCTGAAGGACAACCCCGACATCGAGAAGTGCCTGTTCGTGGTGGATCGCAAAGACCTGGACCGCCAGACCCGCGAAGAATTCAACCGCTTCCAGGAAGGCTGCGTCGAAGAGAACACCAACACCGGTGCGTTGGTGCGCCGGCTGCTGTCAGACGACTACGCAGACAAGGTCATCGTCACCACCATCCAGAAGCTGGGCCTGGCGCTGGATGAGAACAGCAAGCGCAACAAGCAGCGCAAGAAGAACGACTTGAAGACCTACAAGGAACAGCTCGATCCGCTGAGCGACAAGCGCATTGTCTTCATCTTTGACGAGTGCCACCGCTCGCAGTTTGGCGACAACCACGAGGCCATCAAGAGCTTCTTCCCCAAGGCCCAGTTGTTCGGCTTCACCGGCACGCCCATCTTCGAGAAGAACGCCACCGCCAAACAGTTCGAAGGCGAAGAAGGCCAGTTCAGGACCACAGAAGACCTGTTCCAGAAGCAGCTGCATGCCTACACCATCACCCATGCGATTGAAGACGCCAACGTGCTGCGCTTCCATGTGGACTACTACAAGCCGGAAGGCAAGAACCCACCGAAACCCGGCGAAGCCTTGGCCAAGCGGGCGGTGATCGAAGCCATCCTGGCCAAGCACGACACCGCCACCAGCGGGCGCTGCTTCAATGCGGTGCTCGCCACCGCCAGCATCAATGACGCCATCGAGTACCACGGGCTGTTCGACGAACTGCAAAAGGCCAAGAAGGAAGCCGACCCCGACTTCCAACCGCTGAACATCGCCTGCGTGTTCTCTCCCCCGGCCGAAGGCAATGCCGACGTGAAGCAGTTGCAGCAAGACCTGCCACATGAAAAGGCCGACAACGAAGACGAGCCGGACCGGAAGAAGGAGGCCCTCAAAGCCATCCTGGCCGGCTACAACGCCCGCTACAGCACCAATCACAGCATCGGCGAGTTCGACCTGTACTACCAGGACGTGCAAAAGCGCATCAAGGACCAACAGTGGCCCAACGTCGACTTCCCTCACGTGAAGAAGATCGACATCACCATCGTGGTGGACATGCTGCTCACCGGGTTTGACAGCAAATACCTGAACACGCTGTACGTGGACAAGAACCTCAAATACCACGCGCTCATTCAGGCTTTCTCGCGCACCAACCGCGTGCTCAACGGCAGCAAGCCCTACGGCAACATCCTCGACTTCCGCCAGCAGCAAGCCAATGTGGACGACGCCATCGCCCTGTTCTCCGGCGAAAAGTCCGACCCCAAGGCCCGCGAAATCTGGCTGGTCGACAAGGCGCCCGTGGTGATCGAAAAGCTCGCCGCCGCCGTGCAAAAGCTGGCCGACTTCATGCAGTCCCAGGGCCTGTCCTGCGCGCCCGAGGCTGTGCCCCAGCTCAAGGGCGACGACGCCCGCGCCGCCTTCATCAAGACCTTCAAGGAAGTGCAGCGGCTGAAGACCCAGCTCGACCAGTACACCGACCTGACCGACGACAACGCCGCCGCCATTGACGCGATCTTGCCCCGTGACGACCTGCAGGCCTTTCGCGGTGTGTACCTGGACACCGCCAAGCGCCTGAAAGACCAGCAGGGCAAAGGCAGCGCAGGCGGCGACAGCGCCGGCCCGGGCGAAGTGGACCAGCTCGACTTCGAGTTCGTGCTGTTCGCCTCTGCCGTCATCGACTACGACTACATCATGGGCCTGATGGCGCGCTTCTCACAGCAGGGGCAGGTCGGCAGGCAGAAGATGACCAAGGACGAACTGGTCGGCCTCATCCAGGCCGATGCCAAGTTCATGAACGAGCGCGATGACATCGCCGCGTACATCAACGCCCTCAAGGCCGGTGAGGGCCTGAGCGAGGACGCCATCCGGGAGGGCTACACCCGCTTCAAGAAGGAAAAGGACGGTGCGGAACTGGCCGCCATTGCCGCGAAGCACGGCTTGACTGCCCATGCCCTGCAGACCTTTGTGGACGGAATCCTGCAACGCTTGATCCTTGACGGCGGGGCCCTAAGCGACCTCATGGCCCCGTTGGACCTGGGCTGGAAGGCTCGTGCACAGGCGGAGACAGCGCTGATGGGTCACCTGTTTCCGCTGTTGCTAAGGCGTGCCCAAGGGCGCGAGATTTCGGGCTTGAGTGCGTATGAGCAATAAGGTCAAGGCACCGCTGGTACCCAAGCTGCGGTTTCCGAAGTTTCGAGGTGCCGCGCCTTGGAAACCAATCTCGCTGAGCGAAGCCTCTACACCAGTGACTGAACGGGTTGGAGAAAAAAGGCTCACGCCCGTAAGTATTTCCGCTGGGGTTGGATTCGTTTCGCAAGCAGAGAAATTCGGCAGAGACATCTCAGGAAATCAGTATCAGCTCTACACCCTTGCTTCATCCCGGACCAAAATCCCGACTTGCCCAAGCGGTTCATCAAGGTATCTCGCGGCGAAGAGCGAATCTTCGTCTGGTGTTTTTTCCTCGCGTTGTTAGAAGTCGAAGGCTGGGCCGACAAGCAGCCAAGCCACTTCTTTATCGACGACCCAGTTTCCAGCTTGGACGATCACAACATCTTCGTCACGGCTGCGACGCTGTACGACCTCATCGAGAGCCAGTTTGAGAAGCGCAAGATCATCGTCACCACGCACCACCTGGGATTGTTTTCAATCCTGAGCGACTGGATCACCAAGGGTGAAAAGAGCGATAAGTTCAAAAAGAACGGAAAGCCTCTCTACAAGCTTCACATCCTGAGCTCCAAGTCGGGTGAGCTTGAGCTGGAAAGCTGCCGCAATGACGTGTTTCTGTACCACCTACGCTTGCTCCAGGTTCTGTCCCTGGCGCGCAACGCAAGAGACGTCCGTGCATACCACTTCGCGTTGCTCCGGCAGGTCCTAGAGAACGTTGCGTCGTTCCTCGGTGTCGGGCAATTCAGCTATGTTCTGAATCAGATTGGAATCAGTGAACCAAATCGCGTAGCAGACATTGTCAATGCCTTGTCGCACAAGAAGGTTTACTACTACGAGTCGGACATTGTTGTGCAGGACAACTTGGATATCTTCGAAGAGGTTATGGGTGGACTCCGTGCGAAGTACAACTTTGTGCTGCATGCGGAGTAGCGCATGAATGACCTGATCCTCTACACCACCGAAGACGGTCGCCGCCCGATCAAGCTGCGCGCGGAATCGGGCACGGTCTGGCTGACGCAGCTTGAGATGGCGGAGTTTTTCCAGAGCACCAAGCAGAATATGGCCAAACACCTGAAGGCCATCTTTGCGGAGCAGGAGCTGAGCCCGGATGCAGTTGTCAACCAACGGGTGACAACTGCCGCCAACGGCAAGACCTACCGGCTGGCGCACTACAGGCTCGACGCCATCCTGGCCGTGGGCTACCGGGTGCGTTCATCACGTGGCGTGCAGTTCCGCCGCTCAAGAACACGTTGAAAAAGGCGGCCGAAACCATGAGTGAACTGACGAGCATCCACGCGGACATCAAGTCCATCCTGGAGCAGGCCCGCAGCAAGGCGCGCTCGGCGGTGAACGCGGCGATGGTGGAGGCGTACTGGCTGATCGGCCAGCGCATCGTGCAAGAAGAGCAGCAGGGGCAACACAAGGCCCAGTACGGGACGAGGCTGCTGGAAAACCTCTCGCGCGCGCTTTCTGCGAGCTTTGGAAAGGGCTTCTCTTATGCCAACTTGCGCAATTTCCGCCAGTTCTACCTGACCTACCCCGACTGGGAGATTTGCTACACAGCGTGTAGCAAATTGAGCTGGAGCCACAACCGGCTCATCATGCGGGAGGACGATCCCAAAGCCAGGGCCTACTACCTGGCCGAGGGCGCCGCGCAGCAATGGACCGTGCGGCAGTTGGAGCGCAACCTCCAGAGCCGCAGTTTCCAACGCCTGCTGTCGTCCCAAGGCATGGCCGAAACCAGCGGGGCAGCGAGCCTTGAATCGCTGGGGGACTTCATCAAAGACCCCTACGTGCTGGAGTTCTTGCAGTTGCCCGACTCCGGCCAGCTCAAAGA
>JBEBHW010000349.1:0-4681 GCA_040081145.1 Burkholderiaceae bacterium | reverse complement strand
GCGGCCGCACGCGGTGGGCGCCGCGCCTTGGCGGCGCTGGACACAATGAAAATGGCGCCGCTGTATTGCACAGGCGGCGCCATCATTGCAGCGGCGGCGTCGCCGCCCGGGTCGATCAGGACTGCTGCGACGGATGCTGGCAGTTGTCGACCATGCGCTGGCCGGCCTTGGTGTTCATCAGCATCGACTTGTTGGCAATTTGCAGCCACATCATGCCGGCCTTCTTGTCTTCCAGGCGCACCGCGCCGGTCGTTGTCGCTTCCGGGACCATGGTGTAGGTTTTGCCCTTGAAGGCGACGTTGAAGTAGCCCTTCTTTCCAGTCACGGCGGCGACATCGATCGACTGATCGAACTCGCACTTCACCTTGCCCGTCAAGACGCGATCCGCGGCCGAGATCTGGCCGGCGCTGAGGGATGGGGCGGCGGGTGCGGCCTTTTTCGCCGCCGGTTTGCTCGGTGGGTCGCTTGCGGCCACGGCTGCCGTGGCCAGGCCGCCGAGCGCGAGGCATGCAGCCAGGCACGACATCGATAATTTCATCGGAATTCTCCTTGGGTAGGGGTGACGGGTGCATTCTGCGAGGCCGAGGCGCTCGCGCGGTTGCAAGGTGCAACGACGGTCCGGTGCGCGTCGCAATACCCCGCAAACGAGCCTCATTCGATTCGACCGGAACTTGTGTACCTTGGTCGCCAAGTTATAAGCCCGTGCACCGTCACTGCGCGCCATCGGTTACCGGATTGCGTCGCAATTTCACGCTCGGCGGGAGCCTGCGGCCCTCAAGTTCCGCGCGGCTGCCGCCGCGCTTCGCGCTGCGCCGGCAGGCGCGTGCGCTGCATGCCGTTACGACTCGGCGCGCGCAGTTTGCACGCCCGAAGTCGCCTCAGAGCAGGTGCTTGACGCCTGTCTGTTCCTCGAGCAATTCGGTGAGCGTGACATTGATGCGTTCCTGGCTGAACGCATCGATGCTCAAACCCTGCACGATGCTGTACTCGCCTCCTGCGGTGGTGACGGGGAAGCCGAACATCAGGTCTTTGGGAATGCCGTAGTCGCCGTTGCTCGCCACGCCCATCGTGACCCACTTGCCGTTCGTACCCATTGCCCAGTCGCGCATGTGGTCGATTGCCGCGTTGGCTGCCGACGCCGCGGATGACAATCCGCGCGCCTCGATGATCGCCGCGCCGCGTTTGCCCACGGTGGGCAGGAACACGTCCTTGTTCCAGACCTGGTCGTTGATCATGTCCTTCACAGGCTTGCCGGCGATCGTGGCGAAGCGATAGTCGGCGTACATCGTCGGCGAATGGTTGCCCCAGACGCAGAGCTTTTCGATGTCGGCAACAAGCTGGCCGGTCTTCGCGGCGACTTGGCTCGCGGCGCGGTTGTGGTCCAGGCGCAGCATCGCCGTGAAGTTCTTGCGCGGCAGGTCGGGCGCGCTCTTCATCGCGATGTAGGCGTTCGTGTTCGCCGGATTCCCCACGACGAGCACGCGCACCGCGCGCGACGCCGCAGCGTTCAATGCCTTGCCCTGCACGGTAAAGATTTGCGCGTTCGCCGCCAACAGGTCTTTTCGTTCCATGCCGGGGCCGCGCGGCCGCGCGCCGACGAGCAGGGCGTAGTCGGTGTCTTTGAACGCGGAGGCCGCGTCGCTGTGCGCTTGCATGCCAGCGAGCAGGGGGAAGGCGCAGTCCTCGAGTTCCATCATCACGCCCTTGAGCGCCTTCTGCGCCTTCTCGTCGGGGATTTCGAGCAGCTGCAGCACGACGGGCTGGTCCTTGCCCAACATCTCGCCGGCGGCGATGCGAAACAGCAGGGCATAGCCGATTTGGCCGGCAGCTCCGGTGACGGCGACTCGAACGGGCTTCTTGCTCATGGGTTGTCCTCCAGGCGTGGAGCTCAAAGTGTAGGGGAGGCGCGGGCCTTGCGCCCGGTCGGCGCTGCGCTGCCTCTCGATGTGCTTGCAAAGCGGCACGCGCTCGGCCTGAATTTCCGTGGACGCGCTCCCCCGGCTGTGCTGCAATCGCGCCCCATGTCGAGCGCCAATCCCGAGCCTGCACCGCGCCCAAAGCGCGCCGAAGAGACGCCGGCGTTTGCGCCGCTGTATCGGCAGATCAAGGCGCTCATGATGCGCGACCTGCAGGCGGGCGTGTGGCGCCCAGGCGAAGGCATTCCGAGCGAAAAGGACTTGGCGCTGCGCTTTCGCGTCAGCCAGGGCACGGTGCGCAAGGCGATCGACGAACTCGCCGCCGACAACCTGCTCGTGCGCCGCCAGGGCAAAGGCACGTTCGTCGCCACGCACAGCGAAGAGCGCGTGCAGTTCCGCTTTTTGCGCCTGCAACCCGATGACGGCGACGCGAACCGAATGCAGCGCCACCTCATCGACTGCCGGCACCTGCCCGCGAGCGATGCGGTGGCGAGTGCGCTCGCGCTGAAGAGCGGCGACGCCGTGGTCCAGGTGCGCCGGGTGCTCTCGTTTCGCGCCAAACCGGTCGTGTTCGACGACATCTGGCTGCCTGGCAACCTGTTTCGCGGACTCTCGGCCGAGCAACTTGCGAACTATCGCGGGCCCTTGTACGGCCTGTTCGAGAGCGAATTCGGGGTTCGCATGATCCGCGCCGAGGAGCGCATCCGCGCCGTCGCCGCCACCGCCGAGGCAGCGAAGCATCTGGGGGTGGCCGAAGGGGCGCCGTTGCTCAGCGTCGAGCGCCTGTCGCTGACCTATGGCGACGCACCCGTGGAACTGCGTCGTGGCCTGTACGACACGACGGCACATCACTACCGCAATGGGCTGAACTGACGCGGAATGAATGCACAATCACCTGCTGCATTGCCATAAACTCAAGCGCTGTACGTGAACAAGAACCGCATCCACAAGAACAACTGACCTGGGTATGACGGAACCGACGAATCACAGGGTGCCCCGGGCGCGACGGCCCGGAACGATGCGCTTGGTCGACGCACTCCAATACCGGCTTCCGCTCGCCGGGTGGGTGTCTATCCTGCACCGCGCCAGCGGCGCGATGATGTTCGTGCTGCTGCCGTTCATCGTCTGGATGTTCGATACCAGCCTGAGCTCCGAGATCAGCCACAGCCAGTTCGTCGCCTTGTTCCTGGGCGGCGTCGGCTTTCTTCCGGGTTGGTTTTTCAAGCTGCTGGCGCTGGCGCTGATCTGGTCTTATCTGCACCATTTCATCGCCGGGTTGCGCCACCTGTGGATGGACGCCACACACTCGGTGAGCCTGCAGTTCGGGCGCGCATCGGCTGTCGCGACGCTCGCGCTGAGCGGCGTGCTGACGCTGGTGCTGGGCGTGAAGTTGTTTTTCTGAGGCGCAGCGACATGTCAGACCCTCGGACACAAAACTTCGGTTCCAAACGCATCGTCGTCGGCGCGCACTACGGCTTGCGCGATTGGTTGTCGCAACGCGTCACTGCCGCGCTGATGGCCTTGTTCACGACCGTCCTGCTCGTGCAACTGCTGTTCGGTGGCGAACTCGACTACGACCGTTGGGCCGGTATCTTCTCCAAACAATGGATGCGCGTGCTGACTTTCAGCGTGATCGTGTCGCTGGCGATTCACGCCTGGGTGGGCATGCGCGACATCCTGATGGACTACGTGCATGGCGTGGTGCTGCGCCTGTGCCTGCAAGTGGCCGTGCTGGTCTGGCTGGTGGGTTGCACCGGATGGGCGATCCAGGTGTTGTGGAGACTTTGATGCTGTCGCAATCGTCCCTCCCGAGGCGCAGGTTCGACGTCGTGATCGTTGGCGCCGGCGGCTCGGGAATGCGTGCCTCGCTGCAACTCGCGCAGGCCGGGCTCAATGTGGCCGTGTTGTCCAAGGTGTTCCCGACGCGCTCGCACACGGTGGCCGCCCAAGGCGGCATCGGCGCCGCTCTGGGCAACATGAGCGAAGACAACTGGCACTACCACTTCTACGACACCGTGAAGGGCTCGGACTGGCTGGGCGACCAGGACGCGATCGAATTCATGTGCCGCGAGGCGCCCAAAGTCGTCTACGAGCTCGAGCACTTCGGCATGCCGTTCGACCGCAACCCCGATGGCACGATCTACCAGCGCCCTTTCGGCGGCCACACCGCGAACTATGGCGAAAAGCCGGTGCAGCGCGCCTGCGCCGCGGCAGACCGCACCGGCCACGCGATGTTGCACACCCTGTACCAGCAAAACATCAAGGCGCGCGCCAACTTCTTTGTAGAGTGGATGGCGCTCGATCTGATTCGCGACGCCGATGGCGACGTGCTCGGCGTCACCGCGCTGGAGATGGAAACCGGCGAGTTGCACATCCTCGAGGCCAAGGTGACGCTGCTCGCCACTGGCGGCGCCGGCCGCATCTTTGCGGCGTCGACGAACGCCTTCATCAACACCGGCGACGGCCTGGGCCTGGCGGCGCGCGCCGGCCTGCCGCTGCAGGACATGGAGTTCTGGCAGTTCCACCCGACCGGCGTGGCCGGCGCGGGTGTGTTGCTGACTGAAGGCTGCCGCGGCGAGGGTGCGATCCTGCGCAACAGCGACGGCGAACGCTTCATGGAACGTTATGCGCCAACGCTGAAGGATCTGGCGCCGCGCGACTTCGTCTCGCGCTGCATGGACCAGGAAATCAAGGAAGGGCGCGGCTGCGGGCCGAACAAGGACTACATCCACCTCGACATGACACACATCGGCTCGGAAGACATT
>JBEBHW010000348.1:0-4683 GCA_040081145.1 Burkholderiaceae bacterium | reverse complement strand
GCGATCAGTTTGGCCTGGTTCGAACATAGGTGTCCGGAGGAGGGTCAGAGCGGTTTATATGCGAAATACGAATTAAGAACAAACAATAAAGTTCTTGATAGATATATGCAGTGTCCATAGAGTCGACCGGCGCGCAAGGCTGACGGTCAGCCTCAAGGTGATCCGCTGACATTCCTTCATCGAGCCATGTACCAATACACCAATTTCGACCGGTCCTTCGTGCGGCAACGCGCCGGCCAGTATCGCGACCAGCTGCAACGCCATCTGACGGGTCGACTCGGTGAAGACGAGTTTCGCCCGTTGCGGCTGCAAAACGGCTGGTACGTGCAGCGCCACGCGCCGATGCTGCGTGTCGCAGTGCCCTACGGCGAAATCAGCTCGGCGCAACTGCGTGCGCTGGGTCGCATCGCCCGCGAGTTCGACCATATCGACGTGGGCACGCAGCAAGAGCGCGGGGGCTTCGGCCACTTCACAACGCGCCAGAACGTTCAATTCAACTGGATTCCCCTGGCCCGCAGCGCCGACGTGATGGACGCGCTCGCCGCGGTGGACATGCACGGCATCCAGACCAGCGGAAATTGCATTCGCAACATCACCAGCGACGCGCTCGCGGGAGTCGCCCCCGATGAGATTGTCGATCCGAGGCCTTACTGCGAAGTGCTGCGCCAATGGAGCACGCTGCACCCGGAGTTTGCCTTTCTGCCGCGCAAGTTCAAGATCGCCATCAGCGGCGCGACCGAAGACCGCGTCGCAATGGCTTGGCACGACATCGGTCTGCAACTCGTGAAGAACGCTGCCGGCGAAGTCGGCTTCCGAGTGCTCGTGGGTGGCGGCATGGGGCGCACGCCGGTGATAGGCAGCGTGATTCGCGAGTTCCTGCCGTGGCAGCAAATCCTCGTCTTCATCGAAGCCATCGTGCGCGTCTACAACCGCTACGGCCGGCGCGACAACCTGTACAAGGCGCGCATCAAAATCCTCGTGAAGACCGAAGGGCAAAAATTCTTCGATGCAGTGAACGTCGAATTCGGCCACATCATGAATGACGATGCCGACGGCACGGCCCACCTCATTCCTCAGACCGAGCTGGATCGTGTGGCGCGTTGTTTTGCTTTGCCCGCGGGCGTTGCACCCATGGCCGGCGCGGCAGCAGCGCCACCGGGCGGCGGCGCCGTCAGCCCGGCCTACAAGCGCTGGCTCGAGCGCAACGTGCATGCCCACCGCCTTCCCGGCTATCGCTGCGTGACGCTCTCATTCAAGCGCACCGGTCAGGCGCCCGGCGACGCGACGGCGAACCAGATGGACGCCGCAGCGCAGATCGCCGAGCGCTTCAGCCACGGCGAATTGCGCGTCACGCACGACCAGAATCTCGTGCTGCCGTGGGTGCGTCAGGTCGATTTGCCCGCAGTGTGGCAGGCCGCGAAGGCGCAGAACCTCGCGACGCCCAATATCGGCCTGATCACCGACATGATTGCCTGCCCGGGAGGCGACTTCTGTGGACTCGCCAATGCACGATCGATCCCCGTGGCGGCGGACATCGCGGAGCGCTTCGCCGACTTGGACGAGTTGTACGACATCGGCGACATCGACCTGCACATCAGCGGCTGCATCAATTCCTGCGGCCACCACCACAGCGGCCACATCGGTGTGCTCGGAGTCGACAAGGATGGCAAGGAGTGGTACCAGATATCGCTGGGCGGCTCCGACGGATCCACGCTGAGCGGCGCTTCGGTGGCGGGCAAGGTGATCGGCCCGTCGTTCGCTGCCGACGAAGTGGCTGACGCCGTCGAGGCCGTCGTCGACACGTATCGGGCCCGGCGGAGCCAATCGGAACGATTCATCGACACGGTGCGGCGCATCGGTATTGCTTCGTTCAAGGACTCCGCCAACGCGGTGCGTCGCAGCACGGCGCTGGCGCACGCGGCGTGAGCGGCTTGCGGCGCATCGATACGGGCAAAAAGGCATGAAATTCATCGACAAGAAAGCCGACCTCTGGCACGCCCTGGGCGGGGAAGACGGCCCGCCGGTCAGCATCAACCCGCAAGCGCACCTGTTGCTCAACCTGACGCAGTGGCACGCGGCGCGGGCCCAGTGGCCGCGCGGCATTCTGCTGGGCCTGAGCCTGGGCAACGATCAGGACGTAGAGGACATTGCCGAAGAAATCGCAAGTTTCTCGCTCGTCGTGTTGAATTTTCCCAGGTGGGTGGACGGCCGTGCCTACAGCCAGGCGCGGCTGCTGCGCGCGCGCTATCGCTTCAAAGGCGAAATTCGTGCCACGGGCGAGGTGCTCGTCGACATGATTCCGCTGCTCGTTCGCACGGGCTTCGACGCTGCGGCGATGCGCGCCGACCAGGCGATCGACGTCGCGCAGCAAGCCTTGGAAGCGTTTCGAGCGCACTATCAGGGCGACGTGCATTCGCGCCTGCCTCTGTTTGCATTGCCTGCAGGTGCTGCCGACGCGCTGGCGCTCGCACCCGTGCGCGAATTCGTCAACGAGGGTGCGGCGATTTGAAGCGCGCGAAACCGTAAGTGCATGGGCAAAGTCATATTCATCGGCGCCGGGCCGGGAGCAGGCGATCTGATCACGCTGCGTGGCGCGCGCCAGCTGGCGCGCGCGCAAGTGGTGTTGTTCGATGCCCTGGTCGACCCGGCATTGCGCGAACTTGCGCCCGACGCGAGCTGGGTCAATGTGGGCAAGCGCGGCTTCTCCCACAGTACCGGGCAGGCGGCGATCAATGCGTTGATGATCAAGCATGCGGGTCAAGCCGCGATCGTGGTCCGCCTCAAGGGTGGTGACCCCAGCGTATTCGGCCGGCTCGAGGAAGAGCTCGAGGCGCTGGCTGCGGCGGGCGTCGAGTGCGAAGTGGTCCCCGGCGTGACGGCGGCGCTTGCCGCCGCGGCGGCGACCAAGCGTCCGCTGACGCGGCGGGGTCGTGGCCGCAGTGTCAGCCTAAGCACCGCCATGACGCTGGAAAGGCAGGTGCACGCCACGCGCGTCGCCGACACGGAAGTGTTTTACATGGCGGGTCGGCAACTCGCCGCGCTGGCGCGCCGCCTTCGGACCGCGGGCTGGCCGGCAGACACGCCGGTCAGTGTCGTCTCACGCGCCGGCTGGACCGACGAGCTGCAGTCCGACCACCGGCTGAGCGATCTCGGTCAGGCGAGCTTGTTGCACAGCGGCCGACCCAGCGTCGTGATTGTCGGTGCAGGCGCGACAGCGTTGTTTGCCAAAGTGCAAGTCACCGCTTTGCGAGCCCACAGTGCAGACGACCATTCAACGCGAGTGGCGATGATCAAGCCCTAGAATTCGCGCCAGCCCTCGCACCCCGGCGCTGCGTTTGGGGCACGACCGCGGCACACCTGTGCCAACCTAGCAACCCACGAGCTTCTCTTCATGACCCACGTCGTTCTCGAATCGTGCATCCGCTGCAAATACACCGACTGTGTCGATGTCTGCCCGGTCGACTGTTTTCGCGAAGGGCCGAATTTCCTGACGATCGACCCCGACGAGTGCATCGATTGCGCGGTGTGCATTCCGGAGTGCCCGGTGAACGCCATCGTTCCCGAAGAAGACGTACCCGGCGACCAGCAGCACATGATCAAGCTGAATGTCGAACTCGCGAAGAAATGGCCGAGCATTACCAAGCGCAAGACCCCGCTGCCCGACGCCGACGAGTGGAAAGACCGCACCGGAAAATTGAACGAGTTGATCAAGTGACGCGCGGGACAATGCAACGCCGAGCATGGAAGCCCAGCTGAACGACGCGATCGTTCGCACTGCGGACGCGCACGACGGACCGATCGAAACCGATGCGGTGATCGTTGGCGCTGGGCCTGTGGGGCTGTTCCAGGTGTTTGAACTCGGCCTGCTCGAGATCAAGGCGCATGTCGTCGACTCGCTGGCCTATCCCGGCGGCCAGTGCATCGAGCTCTACCCCGACAAGCCGATTTACGACATTCCGGGCGTGCCGGTCTATACCGGCAAGGAGTTGACGCACAACCTGCTCAAGCAGATCGAGCCGTTCGGCGCGACGTTTCATCTGAACCAGGAAGTGAACATTGTCGAGAGGCGCGACGATGGGCGCTTCCACGTCGAAACCTCCAGGGGCACGCGCTTTCTCACCAAGACGATTTTGATTGCCGGGGGCGTGGGTTCATTCCAGCCGCGTCGGCTCAAGGTCGACGGGCTGGACAGGTTCACCGACACGCAGCTCTTCTACCGGGTGCGCAACCCGGCGCAATTCGCCGGGAAAAATCTGCTGATCGTGGGGGGCGGCG
The DNA here is from genome assembly GCA_040081145.1 of Burkholderiaceae bacterium. Classification (GTDB taxonomy): domain Bacteria; phylum Pseudomonadota; class Gammaproteobacteria; order Burkholderiales; family Burkholderiaceae_C; genus JAEMQF01. Next base: position 408 of record JBEBHW010000348.1, on the reverse strand, counting down.
ATTCAGCGATCGACTGGGCCCTCAACTTCGTCCAGGACGGCCCCAACAAGGCGCGCAGCGTGGTCCTGCTGCATCGCCGCGACAGTTTCAAGGCCGCGCCGGCGAGCGTGGCGCGCGTGCGCGAGCTGTGCGACGCATCGCAGATGCAATTCATGGTCGGCCAGATCAGTGGCATTGACGACACCGGAGACCGGTTGCGCGGCGTCAAGGTGACCGGCAGCGACGGTGTGACCCGACTGGTGCCGCTGGACATGCTGCTCGTATTCTTTGGCCTGAGCCCCAAGCTCGGGCCGATCGCGCAGTGGGGCGTGGATCTGGAGCGCAAGCAAGTCGTTGTCGACACCGAAAAGTTCGAAACCAGCACCCCAGGCATCTTTGCCGTGGGCGACGTGAATACCTATCCGGGAA
>JBEBHW010000347.1:0-4684 GCA_040081145.1 Burkholderiaceae bacterium | reverse complement strand
ATGCGCGCGATGTCCGCGGCGTCGCCGCCGGCCATCACGGTGAGCGTGCCGGTGGCGGAGGCCGGCGGGCCGCCCGAGACGGGCGCGTCGACCCAGCCACAGCCAGTGATCTCGCGCAGCTTCTGCGCGAAGGCGCGGCCTTTGTCGACCTTGACGGTGGAGAAGTCGATAAGCAGCTGCGGCGGCTGCATCGCGCCGGCCACACCGTTGTCGCCGAACACTGCCGCATCGACAGCCTCGGTGGTCGGCAAGTTGAGCAGCACGACATCGGCGCCGCGCAGCGTGTCAGCGGGACAGTTCATGACCGACGCGCCCGCCGCGCGCGCGGCGTCGTTTTGCCGGGGCAGCACGTCGTAAGCCGTGACCGCGTAGCCCAGACCCACCAGGCGTTTGAGCATCGGCAGGCCCATCAGGCCGATGCCGACATAGGCGATGCGAAGGCGGGTCACTGGGTCACTCCATGGCGTAGATGCGGATCGCGTTGTCGCGGAACAAGCCGCGCTGCTCATCCTGCGACAGGTCGCTCACGACCCTGCGAAAGCCATCGAAAATCGTCGCGAAACTCGCACACAAGCTGTCGACGGGGAAGTTGCTTGCGAACATGCAGCGTGCCGGGCCGAACAGCTCGATCACGCTGCGCACGATGTCGCGGTTCGCTTCGGCGGTCCACGCCTGCCCAGGCTGGCCGAGGCCGGAGATCTTGATTGCCACGTTGGGGCACGCGGCCAGCGCCGTCATCGCGCGTTTCCATCCGGCGATTCCCTCGGCGCTGCGATCGGCCGGCAGGCCGGTGTGATTCAGGATGACTTGCGTCTGCGGGTAGTCCATCGCCAGGCGCACCGCTTCGTGCAGATGCCACCACGGCGTCTGCAAGTCAAAGCGCAGTCCGCAGCGCGCGAGCTGCGCATAGCCGGCTCGCCAGCGTGCATCGGCCATTCCGCCCGGCGCTGCGTCGGCGGGCGAGCGGTTTGCGCGCGGCTTGTGGCGGATGCTGCGCACGAAGGAGAACGCAGCTTGCTGCTCGAGCACGGCCGCCGCGTCGGTGGCGTCGAGCCAGGCCTGCGCGACGGCCACGCTGGGCAACCCGTGTTCGCGGCGCACGCCGTCGATGTAGCGCATTTCGCCCACCGGGTCGGCCGGGTTCCACTCGGCCTCGACGTAAACCGACTTGTCGACGACGTAAGGCGCAGCATCGGAAAGGTAGTGGGATGGCAGGTAGCGGCGCCGCAGCGGCCGGTAGTCACCATAGCGAAACGGCACCGGAGGCTCGTCGCGCAGCCACGGGTGGTAGTTCAGTTCCGGGTCCCAGAAATGCTGGTGCGCGTCGACGATCGTCAGCATGGTGTGTCCGTGCGAATGCTACATGAGCATCCCGCGGGCTCGGTTCAGCGATTCGGGGTGGCCAGAGCTGCCGCGGCGAGGCGTCCTGCAGCCGGCGCGCCGCCCGCTCGTCCCAGCGAATCTGCGCTTCATCGCACCCTGCGCGTAATTTACCGGCGCGCCGCTACAGTGCGGGCGCTAAGCAGCGCCGCCGCGTGCCCCGCGCTGCCCGAGCCAAGAACAAGACTGGAGCCACTCACCATGCTGACCATCACCGGCCTGTCGCACACCTACGACAACGGGACACGCGCCCTGGACGACGTGAACCTGAACATTCCGCGCGGCATGTTCGGCCTGCTCGGCCCCAACGGCGCGGGCAAGTCTTCGCTGATGCGTTGCCTGGCGGGCCTGCAACGGCCCAGCGCCGGGGCGATCCGCTTCGACGAGGTCGACGTTCTCGCCGAACCCGAACGCTTGCGCAGCCAGCTCGGCTACTTGCCGCAGGACTTCGGCGTCTACCCTCGCGTCTCGGCCTACGACATGCTCGACCACCTGGCCGTGCTCAAAGGCGTTGCCGCGCGCGGGCCGCGGCGCGACACGGTGGAGACGCTGCTGCAGCAAGTGAACCTGTGGGACGTTCGCAAGAAGGCGATCGCCGGGTTTTCGGGGGGCATGCGCCAGCGCTTCGGCATCGCCCAGGCGCTGATCGGGAACCCGCGCCTGATCATCGTCGACGAACCCACCGCCGGCCTGGACCCCGAGGAGCGGAACCGCTTCAACAACCTGTTGGCGCAAATCGGCGAGAGCGTCGTCGTGATCCTGTCGACGCACATCGTCGACGACGTGACTGACTTGTGTTCGCGCATGGCGATCATGGTGGCGGGGCGCATCGTGCGCAGCGGCACACCGGGCGAAATGATTGCACAACTGGAAGGGCGTGTCTGGCAGGGCGCGGTCGACAAGGCCGATCTGGCTGGCGTGACGGAGCGCCATCAAGTCATCGCCACCCGCCTGCGCGCCGGCAGGCCGGTCGTGCACGTGCTCGCCGACAGCGCGCCGCTGCCGGGTTTCGAGGCGGTGCCGGCGAGCCTGGAAGACGTGTATTTCGCGACCCTGCGCGCGGACCGCGCCGCGGCTGTGGCCGCCTGAGGGGGGAGGGAACATGCTCGCCCACGTCGCCGCGTTCGAGTGGCGCTATCAGGTGAAGAGCCCGGTGTTCTGGGTCGGTTGCCTGATCTTCTTTCTGCTCAGCTTCGGCGCCGTCACCGTCGACCAGATCCAGATCGGCAGCCGCGGCAACGTCAACATCAATTCGCCTTTTGCGATTTTGCAGACTCTCGCGATCATGAGCCTTTTTGCGATTTTCATCACCGTCGCGCTCGTCGCAAATGTCGTCATCCGCGACGACGAAACCGGCTTCGCGCCGATTCTGCGCGCGACGCGAATCGCCAAGTTCGACTACCTGGTGGGCCGCTTTATCGGCGCCAGTGCCGCGGCGCTGGTCGTGCTGGCGATGGTTCCGCTGGCGATCGCGCTGGGCTCACTCATGCCCTGGCTGGACAGCGAGAAGATCGGCCCGTTCCGCCCGAGTCACTACCTCTACGCCTTGTTTGCGTTCGGCTTGCCGACGCTGCTGATCACCGCGGCAGGCTTCTTTGCGCTGGCCACGGCCACGCGCTCGATGATGTGGACGTATGTCGGCGCTGCCGCCGCATTGGCCCTGTACCTCGTGATGCGAGGCTTGTTGCGCGACGCGCAGTTCGACACCTTCGCCGCGCTGTCCGATCCGTTCGGCCTGTCGGCGCTCTCCGTCACGACCAAATACTGGACCGCCAGCGAACGCAACACGCTGCTGCCTCCGCTGGACGGTCTGATGCTCGGCAATCGGCTGTTGTGGTCGGCGATTGCGCTGGCATTCTTCGGGCTCGCCTATCGCCTGTTCCACTTCGAGCAGCGCAGCACGCCTGCGCGTTCCGCGCGCGGGGCAGCCGCAATCGATGCGGCGCCGGCCCCGGCCCCGGCACCAGCCCCGGCAGCGCCACTTCGCATCGGCCACTTGAGCGCACCCCGTGCCGACGCCGCGACTCGCTGGGCGCAGCTCTGGCGGCTGACGCGTTTTGACATGGCGTTCGTGTTCCGCAGCCCGGCGTTCTTTGTCTTGCTCGGCATCGGCGTCATCAACTCGGGCGGCGCGCTCTGGTACACGGGCGAGTGGTACGGCAGCGGCTCGTACCCGGTGACGCGCCTGATGGTGCAGGCGCTGGCGGGTGCGTTCACGCTCATGCCCATCCTCATCGCGATCTTCTACGCCGGCGAACTCGTCTGGCGCGACCGCGAGCGGCGCATGCACGAAATCGTCGACGCGACGGTCGCGCCCGACTGGGCGCACCTCTTGCCGAAAATCGCTGCCATCGCGTTCGTCCTCGGCGCGAGCACGCTGACGGCGGTGGTCACGGGGATGCTCGTGCAGCTCATGAAGGGCTATACGCACTTCGAACCTGGCGCCTACCTGCTCTGGTTTGCCGTGCCCACCTTCATCGGCGCGCTGCAACTCGCGGTGCTTGCGGTCTTCGTGCAGGTGCTCGTGCCGCAGAAGTTTCTCGGCTGGGGCGTGATGCTTCTTTACGTCGTCGCGACAGTGGCGTTGACCGGCGCTGGCTTCGAGCACAACCTGTACAACTACGGCTCGACGACACCGGTGCCGTTGTCGGACATGAACGGAATGGGCAGGTTCTGGATCGGCCAGGCGTGGCTGAACCTCTACTGGAGCGCCTTTGCGCTGGTCCTCGCGGTGTTGGCGTACGCGCTCTGGCGGCGTGGCACGACGCTCAGTTTGCGCGCGCGCCTGGCTCCCCTGCGCCAGCGCCTGCGTGGCCGCGCGCTGGCGCTGCTCGGTGCGGGCGCGCTGTTGTGGCTCGGCAGCGGCGCCTGGATCTTCTACAACACGAACGTCATCAACGCCTACGTGACCGCGCCGCAGCGCGACGCGTTGCTCGCCGGGTTCGAAAAGGAATTTCTGCAGTTCGAGGCCTTGCCGCAGCCGCGCATCAGCGCCGTCACGCTGGACGTGCAGTTGTTCCCGCGCGAAGCGCGCATCACCACGCGCGGCAGCTATCGCATCGAGAACCGCAGCAGCGGCCCGATCACGGAACTGCATGTGAACTACCCGGAACGGCTGGTGCTGGATTCGCTCGAACTCTCCGGCGCCTCACTGGAGCAAGAGTGGCCGCATTATCACTACCGCATCTACAAGCTCGAGCCCGCACTGCAGCCTGGGCAGGCGCGCGAACTGCACTTTGCGACGACGCTGCAAGAGCGTGGCTTTCCGAACGGCGCGCCGCTCACGCGGATCGTGGCGAACGGC
>JBEBHW010000346.1:0-4700 GCA_040081145.1 Burkholderiaceae bacterium | reverse complement strand
CGGCAACTCAACCGAGAGCAATTCGTCGCCACTGTCGAGTCGCTCGTTGCCGATGGCCGCGAGCAAGTGTTCGACGCCACGGTCGCCGATGTGCACGCCTTCGACGCGAATGGCCTCATCGTGCACAACTGCGGCGAGCAACCCCTGCCGCCCTACGGCTGCTGCTGCCTCGGCTCGATCGACCTGACGCGCTTCGTCGTCGACCCCTTCGACGGCGCCGCACGTTTTGACGAAGCGGGATTTGTTGCGCTGGCCAAGGTTGCGGTGCGCATGCTCGACAACGTGCTCGACGTGACGGTCTGGCCGCTGCCGCAGCAGCACGAAGAGATGCGCAACAAGCGGCGCATCGGCCTGGGTTTCACGGGCCTGGGCGACGCGCTCATCATGCTCGGCTTGCGTTACGACATGCCCGATGCGCGCACCTGCGCAGCGCGCATCGCCGAACTGTTGCGCGACGCGGCGTACGAAGCATCGAGCGAGCTCGCACGCGAGCGCGGTGCGTTCCCCCTGTTCAACGCCGATCTGTACCTGAGCGGCAGCACGTTCGCGTCGCGCCTGCCGCAAGCCCTGCGCGAGCGCATTCGCGCGACGGGGCTGCGCAACTCGCACTTGCTTTCGATCGCGCCCACCGGAACGATCAGTCTGGCGTTCGCCGACAACGCGAGCAACGGCATCGAGCCGGCGTTCAGCTGGAGCTACACGCGCAAGAAACGAACCGCCGACGGCGGCGTCGAGGAGTTTCCGGTCGAAGACCACGCATGGCGGCTCTACCGTCACTTGCGCGGTGTCGACGCGCCGCTCACGCCGGCCTTCGTGAGCGCACTCGAGATGAGCGCGAGCGCGCACGCCGAGATGGTCGCCGCGGTCGCGCCGTTCATCGACACGGCGATCTCGAAGACCGTGAACGTGCCCGCTGACTACCCCTACGCCGAGTTCCAGAACCTCTACATGCAGGCCTGGCAGACGCGCCTGAAAGGGCTCGCGACGTACCGGCCGAACGCGGTGATGGGCTCGGTGCTCAGTACGAATGCGCCAAGCGTCGACGCGCCGGCGACCTTGCAGCTCGCCGACGCGCCGAGCGCGCAAGAAGACGGGGCGAACATTCGTTTGCGCCTGGACCGGCCGGGCGCGCCGGTGCTCGCGTCGCTGCGCTGGCCCGGTCGCCCGGAATTGCCCGCGGGCAATGCGGCGTGGACCTACATGGTCAACTACCCGTTCGGCGACTTTGCGCTGTTCGTCGGCGAAGTCGCGCGCGAGGAGGGCAGTGCGCCGCAAGCCTTCGAAGTCTGGGTGAACGGCGCCGAACAACCGCGCGGGCTGGGTGCGCTCGCGAAGACCTTGTCGATGGACTTGCGCGCGAATGACGCGGCGTGGCTGCAGCTCAAGATCGACGCGCTCGCCACTGTCGCCGAGGAGCGATCCTTCGAGATGCCGTTCCCGCCGAGCGGCGAGCGGCGTCTCTTCCCCGGCGTCGTCGCGGCGACGGCGGCGCTGGTGCGCTGGCGCTGCGAACAGCTCGGCACGCTGCCGGCGCGCAAAGGCGCAGCGACACCCGTGCTCGATTCGATGTTCAGCGTCGACGAACCGCGCACCGGCACGTCGGGAACGCTCGCCTGGGCGGTCGACGTTCACAACCCGGCGAGCGGCGAAGCGCTGACGCTCACGCTCAAGGAAGTGAGCCTGGCCGGCGCCGACGGCAGCGTCGTGACGCGGCCGTGTGCGCTCGCCTTCTCCGGCAACTACCCGGGCGCGCTGGACGGCCTGGCGCGCCTGCTGTCGCTCGACATGCGCGTCATCGACCCCGCGTGGATCGGCATGAAGCTGCGCAAGCTGCTCAACTACGCCGAGCCGCTGGGCCACTTCATGGCATTTGTTCCCGGCCTGCCGCACGGCCAGCGCCGCCAGCAGGTCTGGCCGTCCACCGTCGCGTACCTGGCGCGCCTCGTCATCCACCGCTACGCGATGCTGGGCGTTCTCGACGAAGAGGGTTTCCCGCTGCGCGAGATGGGCGTGCTTGAGTCGCCGCAGGGCAAAGCGCTGGCCGCCGGGCAAGCCGACGGCAATTCGCGCGTGCTCGCGGGGAGTGCCTGCCCGGAGTGCGGCAACCCGACACTGATCCACCGCGACGGTTGCGATTTCTGTACGGCGTGTGGGTATGTGGGGCAGTGCGGCTGAGCTTTGCAGTCCTTCCCGAATCCGCGTTGCGCGCGTCCCGGGGCTAAGCGTTGGCGGAGCGGCTGAGGTAGTCGATCATCGCGCCGATGCCACAACTCCACGGCTCGGTTTTGTCGGCGTGGTTGACGCGGTTCACGAGCGCGCCGAGTTTCGGCGTCGCGACGCTGACGATGTCGCCGAGCGTGTGCGTGAAGCCCTGGCCCGCTGCGCCGCGGTCGTCGGTGGGCGCGAACATCGTGCCGAGGAACAGCATCAGGCCGTCCGGGTAACGGTGCGTCGGGCCGATCGCCGCGGCCATCAGCTCCAGCGGGTCGCGGCTGATCTTGCTCATCGAGCTTCCGCCGCTCAGCACATAGCCCTCCGGCCCCTGCACGCGCAGGGAAATCTCGGAGCAGCGCACGTCGTCCATCGTGAACGCCGCGTCGAACAGGCGGATGAACGGCCCGATCGCGCAACTGCCGTTGTTGTCTTTGGCCTTGCCCAGCAAGAGCGCGCTGCGGCCTTCGAAGTCGCGCAGGTTCACGTCGTTGCCCAGGCTCGCGCCTAGCACTTCGCCGCGGCTGTTGCCGACGAGGACGATTTCGGGCTCGGGGTTGTTCCAGCTCGATTGCGGATGGATGCCGACTTCCATGCCGCAGCCCACTGCCGACAGGGGTTGTGACTTGGTGAAGATTTCGGCGTCGGGTCCGATGCCGACCTCCAGGTATTGCGACCACATCTTCTTCTCGATCAGCACGTCTTTCAGGCGCATCGCCGCGGGTGAGCCCGGGCGCAGGCCGGCCAGGTCGCTGCCGATGACCTCGACGACGGCGCGGCGCACCGCGTCGGCTTTCGATGCGTCGCCGCGCGCCTGCTCCTCAATCACGCGCTCGAGCAGGCTCTCGACAAAGGTCACGCCGCTCGCCTTCAAGGCCTGCAGGTCGCACGGTGCGAGCAACCAGGGGCGCGCGGGGTCGCGTGCGTTCGGGTCGGCGTTGAGCAGCGCATCGGCCAAGCCGGCGACGCGCGGCAAGCTGCGTGCAGCCGCTATCGCCGCGAGCGGGGACTTCAATTCGAGCAACTGGCTCACGGTGCGCGCAACCCCGCTCAGGTCGAGCAAGTCGGCGCCGCGCACGAGCACGGGCTTCGGGCCGCCCGCGGCGGGCAGCCAGACGCGACCGATCAGCGTCGCCCCTGCATGATCGGCGGGCAGGATGGCGGCGGGGTTGAGGTGGTGCTGCATGACGAGCTTTCAAAAGGTGAGGTCGAACGGGGAATCTCAGAACTTCATTTTGAGGGTGGCACCCAGACCCCAGACGCCGATGCGCTCGCTGAACGCATCCGCGCGTGGCCAGAAGTGACCGACCGCGACTTCGCCGAGCAGCCAGTTCCGGTAGAGCGGTTGCTCCCATCGCACCTGCAGGCCGTATTCGGAGACGCCGACGCCCGAGCCTTGCACCCCACTCAATAGCGCTTCGAGCGACAGCACCCGCTGCGCGCCGAAAGTCTGGTACGCCCCGAGGCTGCTGTTCCACGCAAACCGGTTGGCGACGCGCGTGATCGTCGCCGAGTTGAGCCAGCGGCCGTAGAGCGTGGGCGTGAACGCATGTGCATACGAGCCGACCGTCGTCGAACCCAAGTGATCGTCGATCGTCCAGAACAGCGTCTCGCGAAACTCGAACGCGTCGTCTTCGGTGACTTTCCAGGAGCGGTCGTAACTCATCTGGGCAAACGGCTTGCGCACGCCGTGCATTCCCAGGCGGAACTCGAATGAATCGAAGAACGGCAACTTGAGTCCGGCGAAGAACGAGCGGACCGTCGGGCGCGATTCGAGCAGGCGCTGCTGTTGCGAGAAGGCTTGCGGGTTGTCGGTGACGAGGTCGCGCTGGTCGTCGTTGCCGACGAAGATGTGGACGCGCTCCTCGAGGTTGGGCAAGCGGAAGTTGGCGTTGAAACGCAAGTCGAATTGACGTTTCTCGCGCTGCCGCTTGTGCACGCTCAGGTCAACCCGGCCGTTGCTGACCTTGCCGAATTGGTCGAAAGACCTGTCGCCGAATATTCCGTCCACGGCGCGCGCCAGCCATTCGGCGGTGGAGCGCACCGAGCTGCGCGTCGTTTCCAGCACTTCGTCCAGGTCGGGTATCTCGAGTTCGACGTCGTTCGCCTGGCCTTCCTCCGCGGCCTGCGGCACGGGCGGCGCTTCGGGTGGCTCGCCCTGCTGCGCGTGCGCAGGCCACTGCAGCGCCAGACACGCAGCGAGCGCCGCGAGCCGCCTATTGCGCGAGAAAGCCACCGTCGACGGGCAGGGTGTGCCCCGTGATCATCCGCGCCTGGCTCGATGCGAGAAAAACGATCGCATCGGCAATGTCGGCGGGCTCGGCGAGGCAACGCAGCGGCGTCATGTCGAGGATGCGATTCAGCAGTTCGGGGTTGCCGAACAGGCCTTGTGTCAGATCGGTGCGAACCCAGGTGGGCGCGACCGCGTTAACCCGAATGCCGTGACCCGCCCATTCGACGGCGAGCGCCCGGGTCAGGTTGACGACTGC
>JBEBHW010000345.1:0-4706 GCA_040081145.1 Burkholderiaceae bacterium | reverse complement strand
GCAGCGCGCCAATGTGGGTGAGCCGGATCCACCGCGTCGCGCCCCGGCGGCGGCGGCGCCGACGTTGAACGCCGAGCAAGTCGAGTTGCTGGAGCAACTCGACGCGATGATCGGACAACCCGCAACCACGCCGGTGTTGCTGCACGGCGTGACTGGCAGCGGCAAGACGGAGATCTATTTGCACGCCGCGGCGCACGCGTTGGCGCGCGGCCGGCAGGCGCTCGTGCTCGTACCGGAAATCAACCTGACGCCGCAGCTCGAAGCGCGATTCGCCGAGCGCTTTGGCGCGCAGCGCATCGTCTCGCTGCACAGCGGCTTGACTCCGGCGCAGCGCTTGCGCCATTGGCTCGCCGCGCACCTGGGGTTGGTGGACCTCGTGCTCGGCACGCGCCTGGCGATCTTCGCCTCGTTGCCGCGCCTGGGCCTGATCGTCGTCGATGAAGAGCACGACCCGTCGTACAAGCAGCAAGACGGCGCGCGCTATTCGGCGCGCGACCTCGCGGTGTACCGTGGCCGGCTCGAGTCGGCGCTCGTCGTGCTGGGGTCGGCGACGCCGTCGTTGGAAAGCTGGCGCCACGCGCAGAGTGGCCGCTACCGGCGCCTGAACCTGCCCACGCGCATTGCCGGCGCCGAACTGCCGCAGGTGCGCCTCGTCGACATGGCGCGCCTGCCCAAGGCGCCGGGAGGCAGCGCGAACAACGTGCTCTCGGCGCCGCTCGTCGCGGCCTTGCAGGAGCGTCTGGATCGCGGCGAACAAAGCCTCGTCTTCCTGAACCGCCGCGGTTATGCGCCGGTGCTGCACTGCGCCGATTGCGACTGGAAGAGCGGCTGCCCGCACTGCAGCGCGTGGCGCGTTTTTCACAAGCTCGACCGCAGCCTGCGCTGCCACCATTGCGGGCTTGCCGAACGCGTGCCGCGTGCATGTCCGGAGTGCGGCAACCTGGACATCTCGCCGATCGGGCGCGGCACCGAGCGGTTGGAAGAGCAACTCGCCGCACTCCTGCCCAAGGCGCGAATCGCCCGCATCGACGCCGACAGCACGCGCGCCAAGGGCGCGCTGCAGACGCAACTGAACGCCGTGCACGCGGGCGAGGTCGACGTTCTCGTGGGCACGCAGATGATTGCGAAAGGCCACGACTTTCGACGCATCACGCTGGTCGCCGCGGTGAACCCCGACGCGGCGCTTTTTTCCGTCGACTTTCGCTCCCCCGAGCGGCTCTTCGCGCTGCTCATGCAGGCGGCCGGGCGCGCCGGGCGCGAGGCAAGCCACTCGTCACGCAGCGAAATGTGGGTCCAGACTTGGTTTCCGCGGCACGCCCTGTACGAAGCCCTGCGGCGCCACGATTTCGAGGCCTTCGCCCAAGCGCAACTCACAGAGCGCGAAAGCGCCGGCCTGCCGCCCTATTCCCACCTGGCGATGCTGCGCGCCGAAGCGCGCGACGCACAGGCTGCCGAAGACTTTCTGCACGCCGCGGCGAAGCTCGGCAACGCTCTGCCCGGCGCAGACGCCGTGACGATTTATCCGCCCGTGCCGCTCAACGTGGCGCGCGTCGCCGACGTCGAACGCGTGCAGATGCTCATCGAAGCCGCGTCGCGCAAGGCGCTGCAGCAATTTCTTGCGCTGTGGTTGCCGGCCCTGCACGGCTTGCGCAATGAGCGCAGGGGTCCGGCAATGCGCATCCTGCGCTGGGCGGTGGACATCGACCCGCTGACGATTTGATCATCAGCAATGGGTCGAAAGCGACCGGCCGCTTTGGGCCGCAAGCGAGCGTTCCCAATTCGTTCGCATGGGGCGCGGCACCGCGCGCGGTCAACGCCTGCGGCGCGGGTGCGTCGCTTTCGCAGCGGGGGTGCGACGCGGCGCCACGGAAGGCGCCAATGGCCGTGCCACGTCGGCGAGCAAAAACGTCGCGCGCACCAGGTGTTCGACGGCTTCGCTCAAATCGACGAGGGGTGCCAGCGCCTCGACCGCCTCCAGTAAATCGTCGGCATCGTCCAGATCGTCGGGGTCGAGATGCCGATACAAGAGCGCGAGCGGCTCGGTCAGTGCGTGCACGGGCTGGGCAAGCAACCCCGGGAATGCATTCATCGCGGCGGTGAAACCGGCGACCCAGGGGTACACGGCTTCGAGCGCGGACTCGGCGGCTTGCGACGCATCGGCGCTGCCTTCCTCGTCGAGTTCGAAGACCCAGGGGTCGAACCATTCGCGCCGCGCGATCGCCCGGTCGAGTTCGGAGTGACGTCGGCTCACCAATTGGTGCAAGCGCGTCGGGTCAAAGCCTGGCGGCAGGCGTCGGCCGTCGATGTCGGTAACCCACGGTAACCATTGGGCGGCCGGCACGGCGCTGGGTTGCACCAACACGCCGCACAAGAATCCGTCGAGCATGCTCACGTCCAGCGGCTCGAGCGGCGCGGGTACGCTGTCGAGCAGAACTTGCAATTCTTCGCGCTCCGCATCGCTCACCGCCGCATCACTCATCGGGCGATTGTGACGCGCAACGCTTACACCAAATTTGCCCCTCGGCACGCTTGGCGACACCCGCGCCAGCCCCTTGGATAGGGGGTGGCGACGCCGGGGAGCCGCACCTACAGTCGCGGCGTTGCTGTCACACGGGGTCTGCGCGGAAGACCAGTCGATAAAGTCCAAAGGTCACATCAGCGGTCAGAAAGATTCGAACCGCAGAAGACCGTAGCCAAACCAACGATGCCCTTCGCAAGAAGGGTTTCTATCGGCCCACCTGCTCACCCAGGTGGGTTTTTTTTCGCCACGACGCGCCAGCGCGCCTGATTCACAATCTCTGCTTCGCAAGGAGACCGACATGGGCGCAACCGAAGCTTTTACCCCCACCGCCGACGTGAGCCACTGGGTCGCCGGCCAGCGTTTCAAGGGCGCGCCGGGGACGGCCTCGCGCACCCAGGCGGTTTACAACCCGGCCACGGGCAGCGTGGCGCGCCAGGTCTGCCTGGCCGGCGAGCGCGAAGTCGCCGCTGCCGTTGCTGCCGCCGACGAGGCCTTTGCGGCCTGGGCCGACACGCCGCCCATCCGCCGCGCACGCGTGCTGAACAAATTTCTCGAGCTGATGAACCGGCACCGCGACACGCTCGCCGGAATGATCACCGCCGAACACGGCAAGGTGTTCAGCGACGCACAAGGCGAGGTGACGCGCGGCATCGACATCGTCGAGTTCGCCTGCGGCATCCCGCAATTGCTCAAGGGCGACTACACCGATCAGGTGAGCACCGGCATCGACAACTGGACGCTGCGCCAGCCGCTGGGCGTGGTCGCGGGGGTCACGCCGTTCAACTTTCCGTGCATGGTGCCGTGCTGGATGTTCCCGGTGGCGCTGGCCTGCGGCAACACCTTCGTCTTGAAGCCCAGTCCCCTGGACCCGAGCGCGTCGCTCTTCATGGCCGAGTTGCTGCGCGATGCCGGCCTGCCCGACGGCGTGTTCAACGTCGTGCAAGGCGACAAAGTGGCAGTCGACGCGCTGCTCGCGCATCCGCTGGTCAAGGCGCTCAGCTTCGTCGGCTCGACGCCGATCGCGCATTCGCTGTACCAGGCCGGTGCGCTGCACGGCAAGCGTGTGCAGGCGTTGGGCGGCGCGAAGAACCACATGGTCGTGATGCCCGACGCCAACATCGAGCAAACCGTGGATGCGCTGATCGGCAGCGCTTATGGTTCTGCGGGCGAACGCTGCATGGCGATCAGCGTCGCGGTGCTGGTGGGCGATGTGGCCGACAAAATCGTGCCGCTGCTGGCCGAGCGCGCGCGCAGCCTGAAGATCGGCAGCGGCCTCAAGGCTGAGGTCGAGATGGGCCCCGTCATCAGCCAGGCCGCGAAAAACCGGATCGAAGGCTACATCGCGCTCGGCGTCGAAGAAGGCGCCAAGCTGGTCGTCGACGGCCGCGGCTTCACGATCCACGGCCATGAAAAAGGCTTCTTCACCGGTGGCACGCTGTTCGACCGCGTGACGCCTGCCATGGAAATCTACCAGGAAGAAATCTTCGGCCCGGTGCTGTGCTGCGTGCGCGTGCCCGATCTGGCCGCGGCGCTGCAACTCGTGAATGACCACGAGTTCGGCAACGGCGTCTCGTGTTTTACGAGCGACGGCAACGTCGCGCGCGAGTTCTCGCGGCGTGTGCAGGTGGGCATGGTCGGCATCAATGTGCCGATTCCCGTGCCCATGGCGTGGCACGGTTTCGGCGGCTGGAAGCGCTCGCTGTTCGGCGACATGCACGCCTACGGCGAAGAGGGCGTGCGCTTCTACACCAAGCAAAAAAGCGTGATGCAGCGCTGGCCCGAGAGCACGCCCAAGGGCGCCGAGTTCGCGATGCCGGTGTCGAAGTAAGCGGCGGCCAAGTCAAGCCACCGTGGGCGCCCCGAGCGCTGCGACCACGCGCTCGAAGCCGGCGAATGCGCTGACCGCGCTGCGCCCTACTTGCCCGCCTGCTTGGCCGCAGCCACATCGGCGGCGAGTTGTTCGCCGCTCTTGTAGTGCGGCACGCGAAATACGAGCCGCTTGCTGCGCTGCCAGAAGCTGTGGCTGCCGACGACCTCTTCGCGCCAGTAGCGATCCGCGCGTTCGATGTTGGTTTTCAAGTCCAGCTCGAACGCCGCCTTGCTGCCCGGGCCGCCGTTGATGAACAGGCGCCCGTCGATCAAACGCCAGGTGTCGGCGTCGCCGCCCCACGGAATGCCGTAGGCG
>JBEBHW010000344.1:0-4718 GCA_040081145.1 Burkholderiaceae bacterium | reverse complement strand
ACCCAACATCCACGCGTCGCTGTTCCTCAACGTTCACGAGTACCTGAACAAGGTCGCCGAGATCGAAGAGATCGACGCGGTCATCAAGGCCTACCAGCTTTACCAGGAACAGACGCGCGCGCAGGGCCTCGAAGAATTGCTCTCGGTGACGCGCGCCTGGCGCCTCGTCAAGTTCGTCGACACCGGCATGCTCACGCTCACCCAATGTTCCAAGTGCCGCGGCAAGTTCGTGACGCACCCGCACGAGATCGCCAAGCACTACGTGTGCGGCCTGTGCTGTCCGCCGGCACGCGCCGGCAAGGGCAAGGGAGCTGGCGGCATCCGCATGCATTGAGCACCCCGGCGCTTTGCCGGGGCGGTAGCACAATGCGCAAGCCGGTGGCGCGCGTTGCGGCCGCGGCTTCGCACGAGGGAGTGCTGCGATGAATGCCTTACACGAAGCCCCGTGGGTTCGACGCCGGGTGCGTGTCGCTGCCTGCGCCGCCCTGCTGTTGCACGGCGGGCTCGCCGCGGCTGCGGAGTTCAAGGTGCTGGTCAGCGTCGATCCGGCCGACGGCGCGCGCGGCATGATCGGCGCGCCCGCGGCGGCGACGGCGTTGTCCAAGGCGGTGAACGGCAGCGCCCGCGTGTTCGTCTCCAAGGACCTGAAAGACGCGATGCGCGCCACGCGCACCGGCGAGAACCAGATGATCGTCGGCCCGGCGCACGTGATCGCGTCGGCATTGAGCCATGGCTATGTGCTCGCCGCCGTGTCGGGCTCGCCGGCGAAATACGCACTTGTGGCGCGCAGCAGCATTGCCCGAACCGCCGATCTGGCGAGCGCGCGGCTGTACCTGCCGCAACAGGATTCGCTGCGCTCCTACATCGCGCGCGCGCTGCTCGAGCAGGCGAACCTGGCGCTGAAAACCCTCAAGCAAGTGGAATACCGAAATACCAGCGGCGCGGGATTGATCGCGATCGGCTTGGGCCTGACCGACGCCACCGTGGCCGAACTCTCGGAGGCGCAAGCCTGGATCCAAGCGAATCCGGGCAAGGCGACGATTCTGAGCATGAGCCAGGATGTTCCAGGCGGGATGGGCCTGGCGCTGCACGCGTCGGTTTCGGCCGCCGATCGCGAGCGCATCGCGCGCCTGGCCGCTGAGCCGAATTCGCCGCTGACGGGGATCGCCGAATTTCGTTTTGTCGCCGCGTCGAGCGAGAAGTCTTACGCCTATGTTGCGTTGCTCGGCATCGTCACGCCGGAGACGCTGCCCGGCGCCACGGTCGTGAGCGCGGAACAGGTGCGCGACCTGCTGATCAAGGGCGGCGTGGCGATCGTCGACACGCGCTCGGCCAAGGAATTCGCCGCCGAACACATTGCCCAGGCGGTGCTTGCGGCGTATGGCGAGAAGAGCCTCAAGGAACGCGACTACGACGCCAGCCTGGACGACCTCTCGGCAATCGCCAAACTCGACCGGGCGCGCCCGACCGTGTTTCTGTGCAATGGTCCCGAATGCTGGAAGTCGTACAAGGCGGCGCGCGAGGCGCTGAAGATGGGCTTCACGAGCGTGTACTGGTTCCGCGGCGGCATGCCCGAGTGGCGCGCCCGTGGCCTGCCCGTGCTGCGCGGCGACGCGCTCGCCACGACCGGCAAACCGTAAAGGCGCCCCCAGCGCCGGCCGAAGCCGGCTGCCCCCCGCGGGGGAATGAGCAAAGTGGCGAAGCCACATTTGCTCATGCGCGCAAGTTGCTCGGCGGAATCGCCACAATTTCACGCGGCCGTGACGGAGCTTGACAGCGCGGCGCTCCACAACGCGGCCGCTTCGCCGAAACTGGCATTGACACCTCGGGTGTCACTTGTCTCCTCCTGGCACTTCAAAGTGCTTTCAAACGGGTCCTGATGGGCCCGTTTTTTTTGGCACAGCGCGCGCCGTTCACCGCGGCGCGGCTCAAGTGACTGCCCCGCAGGCCGATATGGTTGCGAGCACCACGCACCTCCGGAGCGTGGGCCAACTCGAACCGGATTTTCCAAACCATGTTTGTTCTCGTCGGCTGGGGCTTGGCACTGGTCTGCATCTTCGGTGTGTACATCGTCCACGGCGGGAACATCGGCGTGATCCTGGCCGCGCTGCCGTTCGAGATGATCACGATCTTCGGTGCGGCGGGTGGTGCGTTCCTCGCGAACAATCAGATGAAGGTCATCAAGGCCACTCTGGCAGGCCTGGGCAAGTGCTTCAAGGGCAGCAAGTACAGCAAGGCGCGCTACATGGAGCTGATGGCGCTGCTCTACGACATCCTGCAAAAGGCGCGCAAGGAAGGCTTGATGTCGATCGAGTCCGACGTCGAAGAGCCGCACAACTCGCCGCTGTTTCAGAAGTACCCGACGGTGGGCAACGACCATCACGTCGTGGAGTTCATCACCGATTACCTGCGCATGATGGTCTCGGGCAATCTGAACGCGCACGAGATTGAGAGCCTGATGGACAGCGAAATCGAGACGCACCACAACGAAGAACACGCCGCGGTCGCGGCGATCGGGCGCCTGGCCGGCGGTTTGCCGGCGTTCGGCATCGTCGCCGCGGTGCTCGGCGTCGTCAACACCATGGGGTCGGTCGGCCAGCCGCCCGCGGTGCTCGGCGGCATGATCGGCTCGGCGCTGGTGGGTACGTTTCTCGGCATCTTGCTTGCCTACGGCTTTGTCGAGCCGCTGGGCGGCCTGCTCGAGCAGAAGGTGGAAGACGGCTCGAAGGAATTGCAGTGCATCAAGACGACGCTGCTCGCGAGCATGCAGGGTTATGCGCCGCAAGTGGCGGTGGAGTTCGGGCGCAAGGTGCTGTATTCGGGCGACCGCCCGACCTTCGCCGAACTCGAAGGCCACGTGAAAGGGAAGAAGTGACCGGCCTCGGAAGTCGGCCGGTCATCCCGGCGCACGCCGGGATCCATGCAGGCAGCAACGTCGTCATCCCGGCGTGCGCCGGGATGACACCTTGGGAGCATGCCCATGGCCGGTGACGCGAAGAAGCTCCAGCCGATCATCATCAAGCGCGTCAAGAAGGGCGGGCATGCCGTGCATGGCGGCGCGTGGAAGATCGCCTATGCCGACTTCGTGACGGCGATGATGGCGTTCTTTCTGTTGATGTGGCTGCTCGGCTCGGTGACCGACGGTGACAAGAAGGGCATCGCCGACTACTTCAATACGCCGCTGAAAGTCGCCCTGCTGCAAAGCGGCAACGGCTCGGGCGACGCGTCGCATGTGGTCAAGGGCGGCGGCAAGGACTTCTCGCGCACCAGCGGCCAGGTGAAGAACGGCGAAATTCCGCCCGACCAGAAGACCATCAATCTGGCTGCGCTGAAAGCCGAGCAGCGCCGACTGGAGATGGAGCGCCTGAAGGGCCTGCGCGACAAGGTCGAAGACATCCTCGCGAACAACCCCAAGCTCGCGGCGATGAAATCGCAGATTCGGCTGGACATGATCCGTGACGGCCTGCGCATCCAGATCGTCGACGAAAACGGCCGGCCCATGTTCGACAGCGGCAGCGCCGTGGTCAAGCCCTACATGCGAGACCTGCTTGCCGAACTCGGCAACGTGCTCGCCGAAGTGCCGAACCGATTGACACTCGAAGGCCACACCGACGCCACGCCGTTCGGCGCGGGCGGGCGCGGCTACAGCAATTGGGAGCTGTCGAGCGACCGGGCGAACGCGTCGCGGCGCGAGCTGATCTTCGGTGGCCTGCCCGAAGAGCGTGTGATGCGCGTGCAGGGTCTGGCGTCGATCTCGCCTTACGAACCGAGCGACCCGCACAGCGCGCAAAACCGGCGCATCAGTATCATCGTCATGAACAAGGAAGCGGAGGCGCGAATCTCGGGCGCCGACCCGCCCCAGCTGGATTTGTCCGGAGCCGCCGCGCTCGCAGCACCGGCCGCCCCGCCTCGCTGACGCCGGTGTGCAGTCGCGGCGCGTGCCGCAAGCGCTCAAGTTCGCACGGCGCCGACCGAAAACAGCAGCGAGGCGTGATATCGCCACTCATCGAGGATGTTCATGAGCAACCCCACCGGCCTGAAATTCCTGATCGTCGATGACTTCTCCACGATGCGTCGAATCGTGCGCGGCCTGCTCAAGGAAATGGGCTGCACAGATACCGACGAAGCCGAAGACGGTGCGGTGGCGCTGGCGATGCTCCAGGCACAGAGGTACGACTTTGTGGTCACCGACATCAACATGCCCAACATGAACGGCTTCGACCTGCTCAAGGCGGTGAAGGCCGATCCCAACCTCAAGCACCTGCCCGTCTTGATGGTCACTGCAGAAGCGCGCAAGGAAGACATCGTGCTTGCGGCGCAGACCGGCGCTGCGGGCTACATCGTCAAACCATTCACCAAGGCGACATTGGAAGAGAAGGTGCAGAAGATCTTGCAAAAACTCGCGGCGACGGCGTGAGCCCAATCCGCGCCAGAAGAAGGACAACGACATGAAGCTGGAACCCTATTTCACGCCGGCATCCAACGAAGCCGCAGCCACGTCACCCGAAGTCTTTCGACAACTGGGTGCGATCACGCGACTGCTCCACGACACGCTCAACCAGCTGGGCGTCATCCCCAGTTTGCAAGGCTCCGCTGGTGGACTGCCGGACGCACGCAGCCGCTTGAACTACATCGCGAAAAAAACCGGGGACGCCGCGGAGAAGGTGTTGAACCTCGTCGAGCTGGTCAAAGTCGAACAATCGGGCATTGCCGAAGCC